>CACYDS010000059.1 GCA_902773285.1 uncultured Pseudomonadota bacterium
GCCTCAGCATCTGCACAAACGCAACTACAAAATAGCCCCATAGCTATCAACTGTTTTAATATTCTTTTGGACATCTTTCTTCTCCTTCTTAATTTTATCCAATACACTTCTATAACCTTTGTACGGTTCATCGTTTAGAAAACGTGAGACCCGTCCGATAGTGGTTGTGCTACTTCCGGTTTGTTTGCTTATTTGCCTATATGACAATTTACCATTGTCCAGCAACTGGCAAACTTCCCAGCGCTCCTGCATTGCTTTCAATTCCTGAGGGGTACACAAATCTTTCAAAAAATTTGCAACTTCCTCCGGGGTTCTGAGCATCACAACCGCTTCGAACAAACTTAAATGATGATGGATGTCGTCCATATTAAAACTCCATACCTGTATCACTGTAATATTACATTAACACATTTCTGGTTTCTGTGCAAATTTTTTTATCAAAAAACAAAAAAAATATAAAATTTTATATTTTTTGCGTACAATTGCTTATGGGTTGATCTTAGTTTTTAGAGAAGAAATATGAACATAAAATCTTTATGTTTGATTGGAGCGAGTTTTATGTTGGTTGATGCGAACGCAGATGCGAATGCCTTAGAATATTCTAAGGATTCGATAACGAGTAACCAATCCTTAAATCTGGTTCAAGGAATCGATCACCAGCAGATTGCTCCCTCGAACGAGAATGAGCAGGTTATAGATCCGCAGATGACTGTAGATTCCGATGAACAAAATGAAAGTAATGAGCAGCAAATCGAGTTTGAGGAACTTACCAATTTGTTAGAAACATGTTGTTCGGGGTGGTCTGCAGATTTTATGGATATTGACCCTCAGGGGACTTACTGTACATGCGATTGGGATGATTCGGAGCCGACTATGTATGAAACAATGAATGACATAACAAATGAAGAGCAGTACGCACAAGAGCCTGATATATACCAGGGATGGAATGAATATAGCGCCGCCTGGCAATACTGGAATCCATGGCAATATTGGTGTCCAGATTGCGCATACTCATTCTATGGTATGCCAGAAAGATAAAACACAAAAATAACACGCTGTTAGCAATGCGCAAACTTTGATTTCATATGAATTTGAAGCGATGTTTGCGCGTTTGCATCAAAATTGCAACTCAATGTTATAGTGTTAAATCGATGTGGCATAGACGCAAAACTTGTTAAACAATAAAAAAGACTAGCTTGTTATGAACTTATACAGTAGCATTTGCATAAATTTACAAAGCCAAGATTTATATGCTATAATCCAGGTGCAACTATCGATTTTTGAGATTAAACAATGAGCAAGCTTTATATAACAACGCCGATATACTATGTCAATGCTAAGCCGCACATTGGACACGCGTATACAACTGTTGTTTGCGATGTTTTTGCTAGGTTTAATCGAATGCTGGGAAATGATGTAAAGTTCACAACCGGTACTGATGAACACGGCAAAAAAGTTGAACAGAGCGCTATAAAGGCCGGCATTTCTCCGCAGGTATTTACTGACGGTATTTCGAAACTGTTTCGGGATTTGCTTCCTGTTTTGAACATATCAAATGATGACTTCATAAGGACAACAGAACCTAGGCATAAGAAAACAGTGCAACATTTTTGGCAAAGGCTGAAGGATGCTGGTCACATATACCTCGGAGAATATTCTGGTTGGTATGATATGCGCAATGAAGCTTACTTTGCGGAAGACGAGCTTATCGATGGGAAATCCCCATTGGGTGGCGAAGTGCAGTATATGGCAGAGCCATGCTACTTTTTCAGGCTTTCGGCATTTCAAGACAAGCTGCTGGAATTCTATGAGAATAATCCATACTTTGTATATCCTGTCCAGCGCAAAAATGAAATGTTGAGCTTCATAAAGCAGGGATTACGAGACCTAGCAATCTCGAGGACTACCTTTAGTTGGGGAATACCGGTACCAGACGATCCAAAGCATGTTGTTTATGTTTGGCTTGATGCCCTAACAAACTATCTGACATTAAACGGATATCCTGAAAATGAAGATCAAAATAATGACGAGTACTGGAACAGCGTGATTCATTTTGTGGGGAAGGAAATAGTCAAGTTCCATGCAATATATTGGGTTGCCTTCTTGATGGCGGTCGGAATAAAACCGCCAAAACAAATTGTGTCGCATGGATGGTGGCTAAGCGAAGGTGAAAAAATGTCTAAATCTCTTGGTAATGTTCAAGATCCGTACAAATATTGCAAGTTGTTCGGTTCTGACGCACTGCGGTATTACCTTTTAAGAGAGCTGACATTCGGATCTGATGGAAATTTTGCTTTGGAGTCATTTATACAACGGTATAATTCGGTGTTAGCTAATGCTTACGGTAATCTCTGCAATCGCGTGTTGTCTTTTATACAAAAACGCTGTGACGGAAGGGTTTCGCGGCCATCCGAATTACTTCCGGATGACGAGAAGTTCATTAACGCAATCGATGTAGGAGTCGAACAAATTATACCTCTGGTGGCCCAATATAATTTCAGCAAATATCTGGAGAAAGTCGAACAGATGATTGCTTTGGCAAATCAATATGTGGATTTTCAAAAGCCTTGGGGATTAAAAGATAGCGCCCCAAAAAGAATGCAGGACATCCTATTTATATTGACGGAGCAAATCTTTAAGATTACGAAATGTCTATATCCAGTTATGCCCACTAGCGCAGAAAAACTCCTCCATCAGATCGGCGCTCCGTATGAGTTAAGCCTTATGCAAAATAAAACAATCCCCGCAGACGTCATTGTGTTGAAGGCGGTTGACCCGCTATTTCCTAGAATTGACAACACAATAACTCTTGATGTCTATGCCGAGCAATAAGAGCAATTATCGCAAACTTGCTCACTGCTCAGTTATTGCCATGTAATTTGGGCGATTTTTTCTGGATTTGCAATGATCACTTCTCCTGGTTTCATATCGTTCAAAGAGTAATCTCCATATTGTGTTCGTATTAATCTGTTGACGGCTAACCCGAAATATTCGAAAATTTTGCGAATTTCTCGGTTTTTGCCCTCAGTTAGAACGCATTCAAGCCAATGATTTTTCCCCGTCGTTTCTCGTAATATAGTGATTTCCATAGGGGCGTAATATATCCCATCTATAGAGATACCTTTCCTAACTTGCGCGAGTATCTCCTCTTTAATATCACCAAACACCCGAACTTTATATCGTCGCTTCCATCCGGTTTGAGGAGCCTCAGCATACCTTGCAAATTTGCTATCATTAGTAAGCAAAAGTAATCCTTCTGAATTGATATCCAAACGCCCAACAGATATTACCCGATCTTTTATTCTCGGGCGAATCGCATCAAAAACCGTGCGTCGGCCCAGTTCATCTTTATGAGTTGTAACGAGCCCTACAGGTTTATAATATAGCCAAACTTTCGTATGCCTTTGGTTGTTAACCATATATTCTTTGTTAGCAATTTTAATTTTATCGTTCTGATATATCTTCGCTCCAAGTTCAGTAATTTTGCAATTATTTACCCAAACTTTTCCAGATTTGATAAGTCGATCAGCATCTCGTCTGGAACATATTCCTAGCATTGATAGTGCTTTATTTAATCTTATTTCTTTATTCATTTTTTCTTATCCTTTCAAAAAAATTTTTAATTATATTCGAACATCTTTGTGCCTGAATTCCTCCAATGATATGTGGAGATATCATCGAATTATCAAATAATCTTATGCCATGTTCAATGGCCCCAGATTTCGTGTCGTATGCACCAAAAAAAATATTTTTTATCCGCACTTTTTCTAACATGCTTGCACAGAATGCGCACGGTTCAAGTGTCACATATATGCTTGCCATGTCTAGATATTTCGTCTGCAGTGCTTCACAAGCTTCTGACACGGCCAAAAATTCTGCATGGCACCAAGGTTTCTTCAAGAGCTCTACTTGATTTTTCGTAACTGAAATTATCTCTTCCTCTATAGCGACTACTGCAACAACGGGCACCTCATCGTTAAACTCGGCTTCAGACGAAGAAATTGCAAATTCCATTATTTTTTGCGAATACATGAATTGGCGGGAGAGACGGGACTTGAACCCGCAACCTCCGCCGTGACAGGGCGGCGCTCTAACCAGTTGAGCTACTCCCCCGGCTCTATA
>CACYDS010000060.1 GCA_902773285.1 uncultured Pseudomonadota bacterium
CAGCGCCTGAATGGCGCTGAGCAAAGCGTACCTTGACAGGCCTAGGGGCGCGATGTGGTAAAATTATGAGAATACCACATCGCGCCCCCTCCAGCCTCATCTTATCGGCTCTTCGCTTACTTCAATCAATGTTTCTTCATCAGTAGTAACGTCATCTGGAGAATGCAATATTTGCATTGCTTTTTTTCGATAATCTTCTTGTTTTGTTACTCCGTGCCTTTCTGCATCCGCTTTTGCTCTTGGGTGTGATTTTGCCTTACCTTCTTCTACTTGGTCAAAGTCAGTGCCTGGAATAAATTTCTGCTTGCGTATGCCATCATCATTTTGCGCAATTTGTAACTTTGTTCCATTCCTCAACAATTTATTTACTAGCACAGGAACATCCATAACAGATTTTACCGCGCTTGGCATTTCCGGCATCTTGCCGGGTATCTTAGGAACTGAGACGCTAGTTACCGAAGGGGCTCCAGGTTTTTTGGGCAAAGATGGAGTTATTCCTATATATATCTTTGCTATTTTCCCAGAATTAAGCGGCACTCTAAAGCTCAATACTGTTTGATTTGGCTGCCATTGATCGCTGTTTATTGTTTCTGATTTATATTTCTGCAAAAATCTAATCGCCGACCAATTTCCAACGCATTGGATTCGTGCTTTTTTTTCATCCAAAATCAAATCCGGATCATTTTGATCATACACAGGCGTATCTGCTTGGTCATCTCCTTCGGCCCAACGTAGACTCAGCTCTATTGGATCTCCAAAATACCAAATCCCTGATTTATCTGAACTTATTGGTTCAATATTGGCGTCATTATTCGGGCTAAACACGCGATCAACTAGATAATCTGTGTTTTTCTCTTCTCTTTTATTTACATCAAAATTTGCCTCAAGTCTTACTTTTATAGCGCCGTTCGGATCTGATAATGAATCACCGAAAAACACTCTTATACTATGCAATTTTTGCATAAACTCATAGACTTCCTTAGCGTCATCCCCAAGTTGATATATTTGATCTAAAATCGCCTCAGGAGATCCGCCAAACTCATCGTACATTTTGAAGAATTCTCGAACTGCGTCAAGATCGGCATCCATAGCGGTTCGTTGTGATTTTCCATAGTTTTCAAATGGATACTTATTCTCTAAATGCTTCGTGTAGTAATCTCTAAGATTATTATATCTTTCTATATTCCTTTGTCTTAATAAGACTTCAGCCCGCGACATTAATCCCCGCTTAATATTTTGCACAATATTTTGGAAGTAATCTCCCGAGCTTCCCTGAATATCTTTTTGTTTTACCTTTTTTGTTATCGAGTCCAAATCATAGCTATTTAATGTGGTCCTTATGAAATTCTCAACCATAGCAACTGTGCTTGTTGGATCTTTTTTGGCAATTTTTTTCACATTTTCGACAATCCTTGTCCACTTTGTTAATTGAGCGCGCGAGCCATAATTCGAATCATAAACCACCTCAGAATTTAGGAACTCAACGATTATATCAGCAAAATCCAAGGCTAACCTTGTTACAACGCTCCGTTGAAGTTGTAAGTATAGTTCCAGCTCCTCGGAATCAGCTGATGAATAGGTTTGAAGACCAACCCCGGGCTCACCATTCCAAAAATCGAATTTCATATTATTTGGATAATATGGTTGCAGATCCTCTAATAACTTATCAATATGCCCCAAAAGAGAAAAACCAATTTTATTTAAAATAGCTCGTAAGTTTCCAAAAACAAAGCTGAATTTATCACCACGAAGAATTGTTAACAAACTCACGAGCTTCGGAGCGACTCCCTTTAGTTCTGTTACTTGTTTCTGTAAAATCTCCTCTGACGTTATTGCTGCAGTTATCCCACTTGGTTCATCAACCAAGCTTTGTGCTTTAGCAACGGTGCTTGCAATTACTGCGCATAAATTTGAACGAGCTAGTAAAAGCACTCCCTCTTGCATTTTTCGCGGAAAATCCTTTATTTTTGTAGCTATAAATTGCTCAAAGCTTTTACCGATCTCATACGCGTATTTAACAAGTTCATCATCCCAAAAAATCATCTTGCCTGCAGGTATATCTGTTATAAGCTGATAATCGCCAGGATCTTCCATAAATGGCTCAGCACAGAGCGAAGACAAACAGCGCTCCATCAAGAATATACCACTTGACAAAAATCCATTCTCCGGCTTGTTTTTCAATTTCTTCCCAGGTATGTCATTTTTTAGTACATTATTGAATTCATTTAGTTTTGCTCGTAAATATCCAAAATTTACAGCCACTATATCCAAAATCTTTTGCGCTTCTTCCTTCCCAAACAAAGATTCTACGCCGTCCAAGAATGCATCAAATTCTTTATCCGGCTCAAATATATCTTTATCTAGCCACGTTTCGCCCTCCTTACCAATTTCATTGCACACACTTGTTAGATCCCTAGAAAAATTTATGAATTCAGCACAGTTTGGCTTTTCTTTCAGATTTTGCCGTGATAACTGTAGTATGAATTTGTTCAAAAAGGAGATGATGCTACTTTCAGAACGAGCCGTAAATACTGCATCCAAATATCCTTGAAACAAATTCATTAAAACGTTATATGCCGTTTGTCTATATGGTGATAAATTTATTGCTGGAAATGGCGTGTTCATCAATATTAATCTGAATTGCTGATAATTGTCCAAAAATTCCCGAGGCAACGACCCCTTAAATGTGTAGTCTATCAAATCATTTAAATCTTTCGGATCACCCGAAGTTCTCAGAGAGTCAAATTTTTTTATGTTCTTTTCAAGCTCAATCAGCCCAAAAACATAATTTTTCATCTGAATATATTCGGCACTATTACGTGGATTTAACACTTCTGCTATGCTCTTAGATTTAACATCTGCTCGCATTGTCAAAAGTTCCCTGGCCTTTAGCATAAGGTTCATATAAATGGTCCTAATAACCACGCGTTGATATGACGACTTCAGAGTTTGCGTTAAATCATTATGTATCGAGCTAAACCAAGACGCTGGTACAAAGACCGATGAAAACTTAGTTCTACTTATTTGTTGCATCATAGAAAGCAACTGATTTGAACAATCTGCCAATATTTCGTTACCATTTAGCTCAAGATTCTTGTACGTCAAATCGCTCACATTTTTTATCAATGACGAAATCTTATGCAAAGACGGATATATTATCTGCTTGCTTTCCTGCAATGTGTCGATCGTGCTAAATAAACCATAGCTGCCAATAACAACAAAAGTAGCTGTTGAAATTTTTGCTACCAAAATCGATTGATTAGCCTGATTCACCTTTGTTTTCATTGGCGAAGCTAGCCCCTCCTCGGTAAATATTTTCCTAAGTAATAAATCCTCAAAAAAGAAAATTTTCTTTACCGTTTCCTCATTATACGATGCCGAAACACTCCCAACCTCATTTATATCAGCATCTGGAGTACCTACTATTGCCATTGCATCATTTTGTATGATATCTCCATCAAACGATAGTAGTGGCATCATTTTGCTATCGCCGGTAAAATAAAAACCTCTAAAGAAAAATTTTTCATCTGCAGAGGACGATTTGAATATTGCATCAATGTATACACTCAGCGCTTCCTTTATCGTCAGCAATTCGCTAGGAAAAACAAAAATGCCATCTCGTGTTAACGAAATAGAATTGCTAGAAAGTATCTCCATCCTTATTTCATTCAGCTCATTCTCAAATGTAGCAAAGCCCTCATCAAGCATTCGAGGAGAATACGGAATATCAGACGAATACGGAGATGACCAACCTAGCATATTTCCACGATTTCGCACAGGAATTTCCGAGCATAAACTTTGGAATCCAGGCACAATGTCTGTTTTTGTTATAACAACATAAATTGGTAACCGCATTCCTAAATAGTTCTGCGCAAAGTTTAATTTTCGAGCGATATATTGCGCTCGCTTCTTTGTCTCTTCTATTGGTAACTTTGATTTTCCATAAAGCTCATCTGCAGGAATAGTTAGTACTATCCCATTTAGTGGACGAGCGGGACGATACCTGGAAAGCATATTTAATATAATATTCCAGCTGTTTTCATCAGCATTAAATCCAGATTTAGGAATGAATAAAGCCCCCTTTATATCAATAACAACTCCATTCTTTAAAAACCACCAAGTACAAGGTGATGTGTCGCTTTCATCGTCATATATCTCATCATGAGTAAATCCCCCCATAAGCGATGACTTACCGGAATTTTCAGTGCCGATTATCATATACCATGGTAATTTGTACTTATATCCCGCCCCGAGTGAAGTTTTTAAAAAATCCAACGCTTTAAAAAACGACTTAACGATACTATTAACCCTGATATAGCCTTTAGAAATTAGGTAACTGTTTAGCCATTCTCCGAGTGGTAAGGGTTTTGAATTATTCACATTTTCTGGAATTTCGATCTTAGGCTCATCCCTTATTGCTGATGGCGGAATATCGATAACTTTTCGCGCTTTCATTTCGGCTCGTTTTATAGAAAGCAACGTGAATATTGTCACCAATAACATTGCAACAAATGCGACTGACAGAACTAAAGCAATAATTACAGGAAGCGAAAATCCACCTTCTCTCAAGCTATTTGTAACGTTGTCGAAAATATTGGCTAGAAACACGGTCATATCAATGCTCCTTGCCGCGTTTGCTCCGCTATTTTTGTCAAGATTTCGCCAATATCATCAGTAATATCTGCCCACACAAAATACGAAATAATTATGTACGCAAACACTACACCTAAAACACAATAAGTCCAAAATCTATGATCTGGTAATTGCGAATTATTGTTCTCGATGTAGGTATAATCGTAGCAAGATTCAAGCATATGCGATCGTCCTGGAAAATACAGCCTGGCCGCTTTGACATTCAGCATCGAATATAGGCGATCTTTATACCATCCGATATGCTCGTCTGAAGTTTCAATATCACGATATCTTCCTTTGAACCCCAGGCTTAACGCCATTAAATATAAAAACGCCATTTCTTCATTACCAAAATCTGAGACAATCTCATCAAGCATTAAAAAAAATTTATCTCCAGCAATTTCTGTTTGGAATAGTTGCTTTTCTATTAACGTATATCTCCAAAACTTCGCGCCTTCCCATTGCAAATTCAAAAATATTTCATCTGCGAGTATTGCCATAACATACTTCACATCTCCCAAAAATTTCGGATTGATACGCGACTTTAAATTTATCGTATTCATAACATTTTCGATCATTGCTATCAATTTTTTTTGAATACCGACAACATACCCTTCTACTTCGCTATTTTTGTTTTCATCATTATTATCTTTTATCGGCGCAAAAAACATGCTAAGTGCTTTTTCTTTTTGCCGTAAAAGTTCGTAATAAAAGGCTTGGAAACCATGTACTAAAGCACTATCGCTTGCCCGAAAACTCATTTATTGTCCCCCACGAGGTATATATAGTGTTATTTCACTGGGATGCACAGTGGTTTTATTGCCAGGATTAAAAATATGCAAGTTTTCTTCACCTTGCATAAAACTTTTATCTATTTCTATTTCAAATAATACGACACCAATTCCAGGCAAAATTTTTGACACCATATCTTGACTCAAGATACTACGCTGACATCCTTTAATGCGCTTATTTCGAACTTTTTCTAATGCGAAATCCGAAACTATAATCGCTTCGTTCATCCAAATTTCTACATCAGAAACTGAGGCATTGTCTGCTCTGATACCGATATAGATTTTTCCTGATACGTAACTTTCGATATCTTCAAGAGACATATACCGATAGAAAAAACGTTCTTTTTTCTTAAATGCCGAAACCGCAAATCCGCGCTCTATTGAGGATAGATAATGCTCAATTAAATTAATAACCCTATAAAGACAAGAATCTATATCGTTGTGATTATACGGTTGCATTACAGGAATTATGTCGGTCGGAATCAACACCGAAACCGCGCCTAAAACTCGTGATAATTCTTGATAAAGCTCATATGGTCGTATCTCATTGCTATATACCAGCGACTCAAATCCAGGCATTATCGTTATAATTTGCTCAAGCATCCGCTTGCTGTCAAATACAGAAGCCTCAGATGCCGAATATTTCATCTTCTCTGACAAATATACAGCCTTTTCCCTAACCGAAATGGCCAACCTTTCACATCTTTCCCAAAGCGGAAAGTGGCGTTCTACGAAAAAGCAAGGTGGCGTCCAGTTCTTTATCTGAAAAACTCCATCTAGCCTAATTATCTTACATAACGGAAAACCAATACAAAGTTCAGGAATATTTTCACCAACGTATAAAAAAGCGTTCGGAAATAATCTTGGAATGCGTATTTCATTTTCTTTAATGTTGTCATCCGAAACCAAATCACCATCTACGGAATAATACCTAGCAGGACTGCCCAAAATTGGCGAAACATCATCTGAGCTCTCCGCTATCACAAGATAAATCGTACATTCACTTTGTTCACTTTCCATAACCGCATTTAGATTTACTTCTAGAGGTTTCAGCGAACTTTTTGACGTAGAACTATTTTTTGTAGGAAAATAGCTAAGAATCAATCCGTCCGGAAATACAGCTTCAATTTCACGAATACGGTACAGTCCTTCACTTAGAGCTACAGCATCTGTCCGTAAATGTCTGACACCGAAATGATTCGAAGATAGCAACTTTAGCTGACTAGCCAACACACGAAAATTTCGAAGGTCACTTTGCTGAAAATGATGTTGAGACAACAGCATACCCTCGTGCCAATTTATGTTGTATGGTATTGGAACTACTTTTTTAATGCCATTTGCCATAATCTTTTCCCTATATTGGGCGAGAATCTAAGATCGTCCGAATTCAGTTTATAAGATTTTAGAAAAATTTGTTAAAAAATCGTTAAATATATCCACTAACTCTGCGTGACACAAACAGCTTCCTTTTATTCGCTTTTTTCAGATAATATATCAATTTTTAGCTGGGCATCTTTCAGTTTTTTTTCACAAATTTTTTTTAGTTCAGAACCACGCTCAAATGCTTTGACTGCATCTTCTAATGGCATTCTTCCATCTTCTAATTTTTTAATAATACCCTCGAGTTCAACAACTGCTTGCTCAAAAGTTAATTCAGACATGACAAAGCGCTGAAACAACAATTCTATAAGAGTGTACACCTAAAATGGTCTAGGATCCACGACAAAACGCTGCAGTCTGATGTCTGCAGCTTTTTGACGTCTTGGATCATTGGCTAACTTAACTTTAATCAAAATCACAAGCTCAACAATCTCATCTCCCATTCCATTAGATGATGTAATTTCACCGATTATTGGCTTGTCTTGAAGCCACGGAAGTCCTGTTTTATTTTTTGAAGAACGCGATTCCATAAATCCTCCTAAAACAGCTATCTCGCCATCCTGCAATTTTAAGACTGACGTAACCTCTCGTACCTCCGTAACAGGAACTTGTGACTGCTCATAATTGCTTTGATTACCGCCATTAGCTTTCATTGCTATGTCAACCGCAGGATCGTTTACGTGAGCAGAAAGTCGAGTAAGAGTTGGCCTTAGGAAAAGTGTTATTGTATTATCGCTCATATCAATCGATGGCTGCACAAACATAACTAATCCGATTGGGACTGTTTGTATATCACTTGAAACAGAGACATCCATATTGGCATTCTGCGCAGATGTATAAGTTTTATCATAATTTAAACGAAAATATACGTGATTTTTAGCCACTTTTAAAACTGCGGCCTGGTTATTCATAGCTGTAATTCTTGGGTTTGAAATAGTTCTTGTCGAACCAAATTCTTCCAGAAGTTGCAAAACTGCCCCAATATCATCCTTATTATTCCCAAATTTTCTGGATGTTGCAAAACTAACAATGCCATCTTTATTTGCTAAAGGCCCTATCCCATGTGATGAATTTTGACCAAATTTGCTTGCAACACTAAGTCTTTTTCCCACAATTCCCCAATCAATACCACGTCTGTATTCATTGTTCAGCGTGACTTCAATAATTTTTGC
>CACYDS010000061.1 GCA_902773285.1 uncultured Pseudomonadota bacterium
GAAACCGGAACTCGTCGGCACGTTCCACCTCACATGCGAGGGCGAGGCCACATGGTTCGAATTCGCGCAGGAGATCTTCCGTCTCGCCGGAAAAACGCAGGCCGTTTCCCCCTGCACCACCGACGAATTCCCGCGTCCCGCGCCGCGTCCAAAGAATTCCCGCCTCGACAAGATGATGCTCCGCCTCGCCGGGCTCCCCCCGATGCCCGACTGGCACGACGCCCTCGCCGAGTTCATGCGCTCAGAATTCCCCGGCTAATCGCCCTCTCATCGCATTTCTCAGCTGTTCGCGCCTCGCGGTTACCAAACACGATGTCGTGCGTCAGCACGTCTACCTAGGAGCGCCAGCGACCCCAGCGAAGCGGCAGACTTTTTCCCCCGTCCGCAAGCGTAGCCGCGCACAAAAAATAGTGCAGGCGTTGCCTGCGCGTCTCGCGGTAATCAAGACTTCTCGAGCTTCAGCTCGCCTTCCAAGGAGCAGAGCGAGCTCGCGAGCGTAGCGACCCCCGGAGGGACCGGGCATCGACACCATCATTAACCCTTTTGCTCGCACACTACCCGGCTGTTCACGTTGCTCCCAACACAGTCATGTTGAGGCTGTTTTCTTTATTATTGATGTGCAAAATAACTATATTTATTTTGCAATCAAATAAACATTATTGCTTGACAACTGAGGGGACTGGCCGCAAATGAGGCGCGAACTCAAATCAAGCGCAACGGATGAGCCTTTCGTAGCCGTTCTCCAAGCAAAGAGCCTCCAACCCTTGCCAATTCATAAAAACAATCAAAAAAAGTCAGGAAACAGCTTGATTTTCCTTTGACAAGGTGTAAATTGTTGTTGGAAGCGGTCTCCGTCCCACCGGAAACTAATTCCAAGCTCATTTCATTCGTATTTCTGCAAAAGATGATGAAAACCAGCCAAGTTTAAAAATGCTCTTTTGCTCCAGAAAAAGAAATACCCCAGCAAAGTACCATTGTGTCTTTGTGTCTTGCTGGGCGTTTCTCTGTCGTTTCTGGAGCAGGTTCTTGGCTGGACCTTCATCATCACGTATGGGGAAGCGTCCGGCTTTTTTTTGTGCTCAGATAACAGTACTAATCAAAACTGTTCGCGCCTCATTCGACAATAGTTTTCGCATCCTGAAATTTGTAACAATTTACCACGATTATTGTTTAGTTTTTTATCATACAAACACAGAGCGAGGCAACCGATGAGTTCAAAAAAAGAACCTGATTTAATGGATTTCTGGCAAAAACACAATCGGAATGTACAACTGAAACGTAGCGCTGATGCTGCTGTAGATGCAGCTCGGGCAAAAAAAGAACAAGCCTTCCAAGCAAAGCTTGACCGGGAAGCCAACGACCGCCACAGAGCGGAAATGGAAGAACTGGCGAAAGAAGAGAAAGAGGCTAATGACCGTCATAGAGCTGAAATGAGGGAAATGGCCAGAAAAGAAAAAGAAGCCAATGACCGTCACAGAGCGGAAATGAAAGAGATGGCCAGAAAAGAAAAAGAAGCAAAAGAATTTACAAAACAGCAACAATACAAATTGTATGATATTTCGTGCCAAGTCAAAGAACTGAGCAAACAAGATACAGTATTATCTAGAATTCGCCTGTTTTATGAAACCCAAGCTGAATTTGAAAAGATAGTCCATGACGCTATCGAGGATTTGAAATACCGAAAACTCTATACTCAAGTCGAAGCATCCCTAAAGAAAGAAGAAAATACCATTGTTCAAAAATACCAGGACGAATTATCAACCTATCAAAGATTCAGTGAACTTAAAAAACGCGCAGAGCAGTTTGATAGCGGTTGCCTTATAGCAAATCTTGAAGAACTTCACGAAGCTGAAAACCTACTTGATGAAATCATCAAGATGGCAGAAGAAACCCCTGAATTAGCAATAAACACGCAAGCAATACAAAGCAGTATTGAGTTGTTTGTTCTTGGAACAGCAAAACTGAAATGGTTTTTGGAGCTTCTTGAAAGCAATCATATTGCCTCGCCAGAACAACGGCGTACCTTGCTTTCTTCTTATTACGGCGTAAATGAACAATTTATATTGAGCACAGAATGGGAATCTATCAGCCCAGTTGAGTTGCCATCTGAAGACATCGGGCCTTTTTGTAATTATGCCTTCGAATATATTCACAGGGATCCTTCCTATACGGATGCGGTTCTTGAAATCATGGAGAGCATTGATGATCCGGCAGCAGAGCAGACGGTTGAAAGAATCAAAGGGGAACAACAAAAACGAATAGCCGAAGAAAAGGCCCGCAAAATAGAAGAGAAACAATATAAAAAAATGGTTAAAGAACTAGCGGCGCAGGAAGACAAAACAAATAAGAAAGAAAAAGATAAAGATAATGCCGCATCTTGTTTAGGGTGTCTTGGAATCATTATAATCATTGCAGGAATCACTTGTGCTGTAAAGGATCATATTATATGGGCATGTGTTGTTTTTGCCATTGGTATCCTTGTAATACGGGTGCCATTCTGCTATTTTTCGAGCAAGCAAAAAACAAAAAATAATAAAAATAATAAGGAGTAACCAACATGCCAGACGAAACAACAACAAATGGAAACTTTCTCATCAATAACGAATGGAAGCCGAGAAATCCAGAGGATAGCGGATATTTGGCAGCAACTCCAGAAAACATAGAGAGAGTTGATCATTCTGTTCACAATGACAGCATTTACGGGAGAAATGGTGCTGAACTGGCTCACTATTTGGGCACGCATCCATCAAACAGTGATCACGACGCAGTGATCCATAAAATCCTGCTGATTGATTACACGAATTCAACCAATCTCAGGCTTTACAGGAAAAAAGGGACTTCCGTTTTTTCTCTTGCTGATCAAATCGTTTCGCATGCTCGGGAACTGGATCAGATGATTCAGTCGGGTGCACCTGAAGCAGTTCGGTTGATTGCTGGATTCGGAACGGTCAATCTTTTCTCTTTTGCGACGAAATACTGCTGTTATCACAATACACTTTGCTATGGGAGAGACGACTATTCCATCTATGACAACATTGTCGCCGATGTTATTCCCGGTTATTTGGATGTCAAGCGTTTTTATATCTCACGATGCAGGGTTGAACAAAACTATTTGGAGTACAAGAGAATTGTCGACACGTTAATCACAGTTCACGGTTTGCAATCTGTCCCCCAGATTCGGCGAAAAATGGACCATTTCTTATGGTATAGCAACAAAGACAAAAAGAAGTCAGAGCAATAAACTGTTTCTTCAGCTGAAGCTGTATTTGCCGCTTCGCTGGGGTCGCTGGCGCTCCTCGGTAAGCTCGCTTACGCTCGACTATTTTTTTAGATTACCGCGAGGCGCGGCAAGCAAAGCTGGTACCCGCCTTGCGACAAGGCAAGCACAACGTGCGCTCACTTCTTTCGCTGGGCGAAGA
>CACYDS010000062.1 GCA_902773285.1 uncultured Pseudomonadota bacterium
CCCCCCCCTGTTGCATTTTTGCAACACAATTTCCACTGTTAATAGTTGTACGCTGTGGCGAGGATGTTGCTTTTGCATAGTCTGATTACAAATCATGAACGTTTCATTTGCGATTTTGCATTATCAAATTTGTGCTAAAATACAACAGGCACGTTTATCTTTTTGTGGATTATGAAGCATATATCTCAAAACGGGAAAAAAGTTCGGAATGCAATCCTGTATACTCCAGAACGTGTAAAATCCAGACCGTCACGAGCTCATAAGGTGGCAATGCAGCTGAAAGAATGCTTTTCTCTTGCCCTGTCTAGAGGAGATTTCCCAATCTTGCCCAATCACGAAGAAGAATCGCGATTACCAACTCCAGTGACAATAACATACATAAATCTTTCTCCGGATTTACGAAGCGCAATTGTCTATTTTGTGCCCCTTGGCGGATTAAAGAAAGAAGAGACTACAAAGTTTTTTGAATTACAAAGACACTATTTTAAGGATTTAATCGCAAAAAAAATGAGAATGCGCTATATCCCAGAACTTAATTTTAAATTTGATAATTCATTTGAATATTCGGAACGCATAGATAATTTGTTGCATAATGCCAATCCAAAGCTCTGAGTATATATTAAATTACGGTCCTCATCATCCCTCAACGCACGGGATTATGCGATTGATTTTAACGCTTCAGGGCGAAAATATTTTGGCTTGCAATCCCGAAATTGGCTATCTTCACAGAGGCGTCGAAAAACTGGTTGAAAACAGAACTTTGTTGTCAATCATACCCTATATAGATCGCCTGGATTATCTTTCTCCTCTCATTCAGGAACACGCGTATGTTAGGGCTATAGAAAAATTATTGAATATCAAGGTCCCGCGCAGGGCATTGATAATCAGGACAATTTTTGACGAATTGACAAGAATATCAAGCCACATAATGGCTATCGGTTGTTTAACTTACGACTTAGGGTGCTTGAGCCTGTTTCTCTATGGCTTTGAAGAACGTGAGAAAATTATGGATATTTTTGAAACGACAACCGGAGCCAGAATGCACCTTGCGTACTATATCCCAGGAGGGGTGACCGATGACGTTTCTCGTGAAACATTAAACTCTATCAAACTCTTTATAAATAAGTTGGGATTTTATATGAGTGCAGTTGAAAAATTGGCTCTAAAGAACAGGATTTTCCAACAAAGAACCAAAGGAGTTGGTATTCTTTCAAAAGAAACAGCTATCCAAAATGGTCTCTCCGGAGTTAATCTTAGAGCCTCTGGAGAGGCTTATGATGTACGCAAATCTATGCATTATGGCATTTATAATGAGCTCACGTTTAAGCCTATCACATTGCAGGAAGGCGACTGTTATGCGCGCAATATGATCAGATTTCTTGAAATAGAACAAAGTGTGCAGTTAATTAAACAATGTTTGAATCTCATCGAGCCAGGCGAAATTTGTTCATACGACTGCTTTTCGCGGGACATTAAGTTGGCTAAAAATTCTGTAATTTATTCTTCAACGGAAACACCGCGAGGCGAATTTGGTATACATTTATTTACCGGAGAAGAACAGATAAAACCGTACCGCCTGCGTTTTAGATCGCCAAGTTTTGCAACGATTCAGCTTTTAAAAACTTTACTTGTTGGGCATACGCTTCCAGATATTCCGGCAATTCTGGGGTCTCTTGATTTTGTGATGGGATGTTGTGACAGATAGTCAAAATTTGATTGCAAAAAGCTTAACTTTAGATCAAACTTTATACATGTTAAGTTGATATATTTTGTGGATAAACAAATGTCTGAACGAATAATGAACATACAGGATGCTTTTTTAAATTACATGAGAAGAAACAGGAGGCCTGTAACTATATATCTATTGGGCGGAGTAAAGCTGACAGGTCTGATTGCGTGCTTTGACCAGAATTCGATTGTTTTAAAGAGGGAAGGGTACACTCAGCTAATATACAAGCATGCTATCTCAAATTTCGCCCCCCATGGACCAATCAGTTTGTTTGACTGGGATGGTGTCGACAAAGGCGCTCAACAAGCGTCAGAAGCTAATGATATTAATGATGAAGCGTATGAAGATGATGGTGACTACGAGTATGATTACGAAGAAGAGGATGAAGAAGAGGATGAAGAAGAGGATAATGAATAGATGAATTTCGACGTAGTTATAATAGGCGGAGGACCAGGCGGGTATGTTTGCGCTATAAAAGCCGTTCAGCTCGGATTGCATGTTGCTGTTGTCGATAAGGCAAAGTCTGAGCTGGGGGGCACTTGCCTTACCAAGGGATGTATTCCAACAAAGGCTATCTTGCAATCCGCAAAAATTCTCCATGCTTGTGAAAGGTCTTCCGAATTTGGCGTGGATTGCACTGTGGCAGCGCCAAATCTTGATAAAATTATTGAGCGGACCAAAGGTATAATTTGCGGGCTCAATAGTGGCGTAAGTGGGTTATTTGCCAAAAACAAAGTAAATTTTGTTGAAGGGGCTGCTCGGTTTAAATCGTCGAATACATTGATAGTTGAAAATGGAGGTGTATTAACTGAGCTTTCTGGAAAAAATATTGTAATTGCGGTCGGCGCTAAACCAAGATTAATTCCGGGGCTAGAGGACTTAATACAAAAAGGATTGGTTTGGACCTCAAAAGAAGCGATATTCCCGAAATTTTTACCCAACAAAATGTTAATACTTGGTTCTGGAGCAATTGGTATCGAGCTAGCCTCATTTTACAATGCTATGGGAACTAAAGTGACTATTGCGGAAATGATGGAGCGTATTTTAATTCAAGAAGATAATGAAATAGCTGAAAGCGCCAGAAAATCATTCGAGAGGCAAGGCATAAAGGTTATAACAAGCGCGAAGACGCAGAATTTTAAGGCAGATCAAGGCAAGGTATCTGTAGAAATAGTTGATAAAAATGGGCGTCTAGAGAAAGAAATTTTTGACGTGGTAGTTCTAGCTATAGGCGTTGTTCCGAATACGAAAGATTTAGGACTGGACGCCGTTTCTGTTAAACAAAAACAAAATGGAGCAATTGAAACAAACCAATACAACGAGACATCCATTCCTGGAATATACGCGATTGGAGATGTTGCAGAAGCTCCATGGTTGGCTCACAAGGCATCGCGAGAGGGAATTCGAGTAGCCGAAAAAATAGCTGGCTTGGAAAAAATAACAACTATAAATTTGGACGCTATTCCATCTTGCACTTATTCATATCCCCAAGTGGCATCTGTTGGGATGACAGAAGAAAAAGCTAAGAAAGCAGGATACGAGATAAAAGTCGGAAAGTCATACTTTAGAAGCAATGGTAAGGCTCTAGCAACAGGTGAATCTGATGGCTTTGTAAAAGTGATATTTGACGCAAAGACTGGGGAACTTCTGGGCGCGCATATGATTGGACACGAGGTCACAGAAATGTTGCCTATTTTTTCTTTAGCAATATCCGCGGAGCTCACAGAAGAAGAGCTTATGGCAACGGTATTTCCTCATCCAACTATGTCGGAATGTCTGCAAGAAGCAGTGTATTCGGCATTCGGGATGTCAATCAACGGATAGAAAAACAGGGTATGGTCGACCGATTATTGTTGTGTAACCAATCTCTGCACTATTTGTATTGCATTTAAAGCTGCGCCTTTGC
>CACYDS010000063.1 GCA_902773285.1 uncultured Pseudomonadota bacterium
CTGCTTCTTTTCCTTGTCCCAATAGGATACCGACTCGTACACGTATGTTATGCCGCTGCGTTTATCGCGCTGTTTGATAATCGCCATATGATCGCCTCCTAGTGACGTATTATAACACATCACTAGCTCCAAATCAACCCTCAAAACGCGATTTTCTCAGTATTTACGCGGCTCTATTACGTTTCGTATAGTGATATCCTAGTGTGGATTCACGGGAATTCAGGTTAGGAAAGCAATATTGAATGCATTGATCACGAAAATAAGAGCAGAAGCCCTATTTCAAACAAGTTAGGAGATCAAGATGAGATTGTTGTTGGTAACCAATAAAGTTAGAACATATGCTTTGGGTTTTCAAAACTTGTTTTCTTCGCTTCTCAGACTTGGACACGAAATTGTTTGGGCAGCGGATTTTTCATATTTCATTGGTGATAAAACTGCCATTCCGTGCATTGTTGAGCAGATTAATATTAATACAAATCCTTTTAATCCTTCAAATATCAAAGCCTACTTCCAAATTCTTGAGATAATTGACAAATATGAGATTGAGGGCCTTCTCTGCTCTACACCGATCGGCGGTGCACTTGGTAGACTTACAGCTAAAAAAAGAAATATCAACCCTGTTTGGTATGCAGCTCATGGGTTTTTATTTTTTGAAGGAGCACCACTCATCAATCGTACTGTGTACAAATGGGAAGAAATAATCCTTGCTCATTTTACAGATATATTAATAACAATTACTGAAGAAGACTACCTGGCTGCGCAAAAGTTGAAACTACGAAGTGGAAAGAAACCATTTCTTGTACACGGAGCAGGTGTAAAGGTTGGCGTCTCTGTTGACATTGATCGAAGGGAGAAGCGAAGCAGTATTGGTGTACCGGAAGATGCATTTGTCATAGTGTCAGCTGGTGAACTAAATAAGAATAAAAACACGGAAGTTATTGTCAAAGCGCTAAAAAAAACTGGTGAGGTACATTATGTGGTATGTGGAGAGGGACCCGAGAAAGACAATCTGAAAAAGCTTGCTCATAAATTGGGAGTTGCAGATCGATTTCACTTGTTAGGATATAGAACTGATATACAAGAAATAATGGCGTGTGCCGATGCTTTTACGATGATGTCATTTCGAGAAGGAATGCCACGTGCTTTGTTGGAAGCAATGGATCTTGGACTTCCTTGTATAGGATCTGATACCCGTGGAATTCGTGATCTGATCGATAAAGAAGGAGGCTTTATTTGCAAACCAACAGATGCTGTCTTCTTAGCTGAAGTAATAAGAAAACTTCAAATAGACCCAAAAATGAGAAAAATGATGGGAAACCATAACAAAAGCAAAGTACAAGAATATTCTATCGAGGTTGTACAAAAAGAATTGTTTAATATATGTAAAGAGGCATTTGGAAATAGCAAAGCTAAGTTGTGATATACATAAAGGGAAATTGTTTATGAGTTGGACACTCTTCTATAGTGAATGACATCAATAAATATTACATTTTCACGCTGCAGCTGTGGTCAAAGTATTGCTTCCTAATCGTAGGTATAGACACTATTACTACAGCTCAAAAAAGCGATATCACAAATCTTTTTCTATAGATTATGTAAAAAGACATCTTTACATTTGTTTGTTATATTTCGGTTTATTAAGTGTCTTCCGCAAGCAATAGAATTGCATAATAAGTCAAGAAATCCAGGACGACTCAACGCATTCAATGATTTATCTGTCTTTTCTGACGTTAAATCCGCAGAAGAGGCTCTGTCTTCTCTGCTTTTGTTTTTCAATTTCTGCTGTCAGCAACAAAACTTGTTGTTGTGCAATAAATACGATCTAAAGATAAGGAAGCATCAACATGAATAGCAACATAATGCGAAATACTTCTTGTACAAAAATTCCGAGTAATGGATGATGACGGATGATATATGGAAAAAATAAAAATTCTACATGTACTTAAAAGTAACAGTTTTTCAGGTGCGGAAAGTGTTGCAATTACAATTATTACACTGACAAAGGAGAAAACAGAGTCTGTATATGTTTCTCCACAAGGAAAGATAGAACAGTATTTAGAGGAAAACAGAATTCGTTATATTCCGATAAAGAAACTTGGTTTTTTGGAGCTTAGTCATATATTTCGTGTTGAGGAACCGGATATCATTCATGCGCATGACTTTACAGCTGGGGTTGTAAGCGCTGCAACAATGACTAAAATCCCAATAATCAGTCACCTTCATAATAACCCCCCTTGGATAAAACGGTGCAATCTTAGAAGCATTTGCTATGCATTGAGTTGCAGTAAATACCAGAGGATTCTGACCGTTTCTGATTCTATCATGCGAGAGTATGTTTTCGGGAAGAATTTCATGAATAAAACGGTTGTGGTCGGTAATCCCGTTGACATCCAGAGAATAAGAAAGCTGGCTGGAAGTGCAGAAAAGAAATATGATATAGCTTTCTTGGGTAGGTTTTCTATCCCCAAAAATCCCAATCTATTCGTGAGTATTATCAAACGTGTAAAAGAATACAAGCCAGACGTTGTGGCTATAATGATCGGAGAAGGAGAACTGAGAACTGAGATTGAGGAGCAAATTAAAAAAGATGGAATGCAAGCGAATATCATATGTGTTGGATTTCAAAAGAATCCATACAGGTATTTAGCACAGGCAAAGATACTTCTTATGCCCTCATCTTGGGAAGGATATGGGTTGGCTGCTGTGGAAGCGCTTGCTTTGGGGTTACCGGTTATATGCTCTGATACAGGCGGGCTTCCGGAAATTGTGAATAGTGAATGCGGAGCAATATGTAAAACGGAGGATGAGTATGTGCGTATCATCATAGATCTGTTGTCAAATGGTGAATATCTGAAAGATGTTTCGACCAATGCGCAAAAAAGAGCAAACAGCCTGGCAAATGTAAAAGAATATAGTACGAAACTACTGGAAGTATATCGAGATATTCTACGCTAAAGTGTTAGACTACAGAACACAATGTGTAATCATCTTACAGAATTCTTTTTCTATAAATTTGGTGGAATGCAGATCACATAAAGTAAAAAGAATATATACATAATACTCAGACAGGTGTTCTTACTAAATGGAAACGATAATAAAACTGAAATTTCCGATATTGATTACAATAGTATTTACAGCGACCATGGTTTTTTATTCGGGCTTACCTCAAATTGTTGTTTCAGTAATGTGTGCGATGCATTGTATCTATC
>CACYDS010000064.1 GCA_902773285.1 uncultured Pseudomonadota bacterium
CCTACTGAAGCGCTGTGGAATAAGTGGTATCAGAAAAAGAAAAAATGAAACCTTAGAAGCGCCAGCAAGTATTTCAGGACACTGGCATTATAATCGGGTGGTGGCTACGAGATTTCCGCGAATGTGAAATTCTGATGCAAGATAGCCCTTAGGTTTTTCAAATAGCTTTGCTAAAGCAGGGAGCTCTACTTTTTCGAAAATATCGTATTTGCAACTACTTTGCGTAGTTGCAATGTCTACGCTTTTTCATAAATTTTGCTCAATCGATAAGTATATTGGATGGGGTGAAATAAAAATCACGCATGCAAGTAATTTTTGTGTTGCTCTTTTCCAAATATGCAATAATATTCTATATATAATGGTAATTATAAACTGAAACGGAGTTTTACATGGCAAAAAAGAAAATCGAAGATTCGACAGATCAATTAACGTCTCAAATAGTTATGGATTATACCATGGAGATAGCGACGGCTTACCTAGCAAATAACGAAGTATCACAAAACGAGCTACCTGAATTGTTGAAGAGTATATTCCAATCAGTGGCGACTGTTTTGCAAGATTCGAACAATTTTTGCAATCGTCCGGTGCAAGCGCCAGCTGTTCCGATCGAAGAATCTGTGCATGACAACTATATTGTTTGCTTAGAAGATGGCAAGAAGTTACAGATGCTTAAAAGGCATTTGATGACTGCTTATGGCCTTACAGTAGAGCAGTATAAGGAGAGATGGGGACTTTCAGCTAACTATCCTGTGGTTGCTCCAAGCTATTCTAAGAGGCGTACAGAGATCGCAAAAACAAACGGATTGGGAAGCGCTAGAAAAAAGAAAAAGGCTGCATAATGAGTTGTGCGCGATTTCCCTCGAACACAAAGTCGTTCGAGGGATTATATATTTTTAGGATAGGTTGTATCGAGCGTGCTATACTTGGATGACGTGTAGTAATTTTGTTATCCTAACGTGTTTTTAGTTGATGCCTTTACTAATATCCCTTTTAAAGGCAATCCAGCTGGAGTTTGCGTTGTTGATGAATATCCAAGCATTGACGCAATGCAACGTATCGCTTCTTATTATGGCTGGTCAGAGATAGCCTTTGTGAAAAAGCTTGGGGAAAATAATTTTTATATACGGTGGTTTTCGCCCAATGATGAGGCTCCGATTTGTGGACACGCGACCATGGCTGCTTCACACATCTTGTTTTCGAAAAACATTGTTGAGGGAAATATAATAAATTACCAATTTAATAGCGGCTCTCTTAACGCGGAGTTGAGGGATGGATTTATATCCATGAATTTTCCAGCAAAACCTGTGCAAAAATGTGTAAATTTTCCATTTTCTGTGAGCAAAGTTATCGGAATCAAATCATATAAAGAAGTCGTAAAAGATGACCTAATTTACGTTATTGTGTTGAATTCCAAAGAAGATATTTTTAATATTGCTCCCAATTTCGATGAGATTAGGAAAGTTAATTGTAGAGCGATTGCTGTGACAGCTCCTGGTGATGAAAATTTCGATATGTATTCCAGATATTTTATGCCAAGAGTTGGCGTTAATGAAGACCCTGTTTGCGGTTCAATGCATTGTAGACTAGCTTGCTATTGGCATTCGGTTACTGGAAAAACTGTATTTCGGGCGTTTCAAGCCTCAAAACGCACAGGGGCATTAACTGTGGAATATGTTGGCGATAGAGTAAGGCTTTCTGGGGAAGCATATATAGTTTGTGAGTTTGATATACATTGAAAATAGAAATTAAGGATTCTGACATTGGGAAAAGAATAGATGTTGCGATTTCTGAACTATTTCCTGAGCTTTCCAGAACAAGGGTACAGAAACTTATAAAGGAGCGAAAGGTCATATGTAACAATGAGCTAGTTGTAGATGCTGCAAAAAAAGTTATCGCTCCAGCCATAATAGAAATTGATGATTATGAAGTAGAGTGTGATTATGAAATCATTCCAGAAAAAATCGATCTAAATATTGTCTATGAGGACGATTTCATAATAGTCATAAATAAATCAGCTGGGATGGTGTGTCATCCAGCTCCCGGGCATAAATCTGGGACTTTAGTTAATGCAATCGCTTATCGCTACCACGACCAGTTGTCAAACATAGGAGGGGCTATGCGGCCGGGAATAGTTCATAGGCTTGACAAAGATACTTCTGGTCTTATGCTGATTGCAAAAACAAATGAAGCTCATGTAGCTTTCGCTAATTTATTTGCAAATGAAAAAGGTAATTTAATACGGCGCAAGTATGTCTGTTTTGTCTTTGGAATACCTTCGCCGAGAAGCGGAACAGTCGAAACTTTTATTACACGGCATCCAAGAAATCGACAAATGTTTATAACGCATAATAGCGTCGGCAAAAAAGCAATCACTCTTTATGAGGCAGAAAAGTCAATGTATTGTACGTCTACAAAAGCTATTTCTAAAGTGAATTGCGAATTGTTGACCGGGAGAACACACCAAATACGTGTGCATATGAAACATATTGGATCTAATGTGATCGGCGATCAAATGTATGGGAAACTTAAAATAGAGCATACATATCCAGAAATTGTGCGCAATTTTTCACGCCAGGCCCTACACTCCCATATATTGGAATTTAGGCATCCATTTACACAGGAGTGGCTAAGCTTTGAAGCTAGTTTGCCAGAAGATATGCAAAAATTGGAGCAATTGATGAACTGCCCGGAGAAAACGCCGCTGCAATGTTAAATCCCATTTGCGCCTCTGATTGAGATATGGCTCAGCTTCTTGCGGGTAATCTGTTAAATGCAAGGTAATTATTTGGTAGCTCTAAAAACATTTAGAATCAGATTAGTTCAATTTTACCATAGCTCCCTGGATTGCCACACCTCCTGTTCCCTGAAGTTGTAGCATCGATGCAGATTTTACAGTAGCAACCGCGCTCGCGGAAATGTTCAAAGTTGCTTTTGCGCTAATATTGATAGCAATCCCATCAATTTGAGCACTAGTTTTTGAATTACATTTAAAACTCAAAGCAATCAATTCTAATGTACTTTTTGCATTTGCGGAGAGTTTGGCGCAATCAATTTTCAAATCACTCGATGCCTTTAGACCTATCTTATTACCTGAACTCAATGTCATATTTTTCCCAGATTTTACGCAGAGCTCACCATCTGTTTCTATACTGATGTCTTTTGTAGCTTTTATAGAAATTTCGCCGGTCACATCAATTTCCAAATTTCCCTTGGATAAGGTAATGGTTTGATTCCCATCCTTCAAGGTAATTGCTTGATTCCCCTTATCAAGAATAACTACATAATCTCCTTCATTTAGTGTTACGCTATTTTTTCCTTTTTTTATCGTCAATAAATTTTCGGTGGGAGCTTTTTGCGATTCTAAAACGGTTTTTTTGGAACCTTCTATCAACACTTCCTGCATATTATTTTCAATTACTAAATTCATATCTTTCTGTGCGTGCACAAAAATTTCTTCTTCATCCTTTTTGTCGTTAAAACTCAGTTCATTAAAGCCGTTCTTAGTCTGCAATGAATTTGTGCGAAATGACGAGATTGCTTTGTTATCCTTAGCGTATCCAATTGCTTTATTTATTCCATTGTACAGGCATCCAACTATTATAGGTTGGTCTGGATCTCCATTAATAAATTGAACCAAAACTTCCATGCCAACGCGCGGGACTATCAGAGAACCAAAATTATTACCAGCCCAAATTTGCGCAGTTCGTATCCAGCACGAACTGTTTTCATTTTGTTGAGTTCGAGAATCCCAGTGAAATTTCACTTTGATTCTAGCATTGCTATCACAAAACACTTCCTCATCAGACGTTCCATTTACTAGCGCTGTTTGGCATCCGAAAATTCTGTTCTTAAAGTGAGTTTGCGCTGGTCTAAATGGGATATTGCTTGGGATAGCAACGAATGAATTATAGTAAATCGGAGTGTCAGTCATATCTGGAAGCTGATTGATATAGTGCTTTACTGATATTGTTAAAAATTCTCCATTGTGTTTTTCTGTATTTGATCCCGAGATTGAGAATATAGAGCCGGCGTAAATTTCCGGACAATATGAGTTCCCAACAAGTTTTTTGGTAAGGCTATTTTCTTCCTCAAACATGATTTTTGTTATATCATTTCCTGTGTTTTTTTCACTAAATAGCGGATCGTATATTTCTTTTTCGCCAAGTTTTGTTTTGTCTCGAGTGTCAAAATACGCACCAGAAATAACCTCAGATTTTTCGTCACAGTAGGAATATGCCTCAACTTTTTTTGTACCTATAGAGTTTGAAAATGAAACGTTATAAACAGAATCAGGTGTAATGGTTGCGTTTGTTGAATATTTCCGAACTTTTAACTCAGTCTTGATTCTTTTGCATGCTGCGCTAGTATCTGATACTTGAAGAACATCCATGTTATTTTTATGATCAAAACAATAGAATATCCCTTCCTCTTCCATCAGGCGAGATACGAAATGAAAATCACTTTCTCCATACTGTACACAGAACGTACGTCTAGCCCTTGTCTGATTGCTCAAGCTCATCTGCGTATTTATAATATTGTTCTCTTTCAAAATGCTACTGATTATATCAGGGGCAGTTTGTTCCTGAAATGCCCTATACTTTTTTGTATATTGCATGCGAGCTAGGGTTGGCGCTAGTCTGATGTGTAGAATATTGCCATTGTTTACTTTATCAGTGCTCACGACATTTTCGAACGTTGCTTGCTCAATTATGCCGGAAAAATAGCGTAAGTTTTGTTTGTCTATTTCTATGGCTAGGGTTGATGCAGTATTCAAGAGTTTTTCTGTGTCAATTTGTTCCTGTGTTTGGAGGTATACATCGGCGCGAAAGAGATTCGACATTTGTTCATCTATTTCAGCCCTAATAACAACGGCGTCGGAAATTAACGCATTATGCATATACACCATGTATCTATCTTCGCTCATTCATAAGGTAACTTTATTGCCTTGATATCTGTATCTTATCCCTATATTGCCTTAATTTTCACTATCTTAATTTGCTCAGCAATTTCTAATTGCAATAAAAATATTGAGGTTAAAGCAATTATGGATTACCCTAAAGAGGATAAAGTTTTTATCTCTTCTATGATTATTTATGGTTTTAAAGAGTTTCAGAGATGCCTCACACAGTCTGGTCATAAAAATATTGTTCACGGCGATAATACTAAGCTTTTGCCTTTGGGGGGTAGGAGATATAATAAGGAATTACTCTGCATCAAGAACAGTCGCAAAAATAGACAAAACTCGCATTACGGCAGATCAGTTTTTACGAGAATATTCCCAGGAGAAACAAAGAATTAGAAATTTGGGGGCTAAGCCGCTGACAGATGCAGAGATGGAAAGAATAGATATAAAGGGTATGGTTTTAGATAAAATCATCAACACTGCGGTAGTAGAGCGTTCTTATGAAAAATTTGGAATAATTGTTCCTAAACAAAGTTTGGTTTCTCTAGTTCATGCCATGCCTGATTTCCAGCGCAACGGAGGCTTTGATAGCAAAATATATGAAATGGCACTTCGTCATTCTGGAATGAGCGAACGCGGGTTTTTGATGAGATTGCGTGATGGCATTGCTCACACGCAGTTATTTCATCCGGTAATTGCTGGATATAAAGTTCCTGCAATGATAAAGGACGTGATTGCCAAAAGTTTTGAGGCTATGCAGACCATCATCGTCGCAACAGTAGACTTGAATAAGCAAAAACTTAAATCAAAATTTTCTGACGATGAGCTACTGCAATACTATGAAGACAACAAGGATAAATACAAAATTCCCGAAACAAGAGATGTATCTATTCTCATGATCGACTACAGTGCTCTTTTGGACGATATGCCCGTCGATGAGCAAGAAGTCGAGAGAATATACGAGGCTAATAAGGATTTATATATACAGATTGAATCACGTCGATTTGAGCGCTTTGAGTTTGACGATGAACAATCTGCTAATAAAGGGTGGAGACTTGTAAATAGAGGCGTCGCAACGAAAGAAATTATAAAAAGCCTTTCGCCGATAGTGAATTCGATTGAAAACGCACACAAGAATGATTTTCCTGAAGGTATTGGCAAAATTTTATTCGGGTTGAAGGAAGGGAAGACTTCCGATGTTCTAAAAATTGGCAATAAGTTTTATATATACAAATTGAATAAAATCAATCGACCTAAACAAAAAACAAAGAACGAAATAATGGGTGAAATTCGTGCCGAACTTCAAAATGAAAAATTGAATTCACCTGAATTTTACGCAAAAATCAAAAAAATAAGAAACCAGATTGACGATGGCTTTGGCGCCGGAAAAACTATTGATAAGATTTCAAAAGAAACCGGAATGAAGATAGCAACTCTTAATGGAATAAGCAAAGACAAAGCGCAGCAAATGGCAAAATTAATTCCTGATGATGACACTAGAACAGAAATAGTGAATGCTATTTTTGAAACAGATGAAGGGCAATCTAGCGCAACCATAGATTCTAAGGAAACAGACATGATGGCGTATGTTGTTGTCGTGAATAAGGTTGTGAAAGCAAAGTTTCCAGATTATCAATCCGTCAAGTTCGCTGTTTTGCATGACTACACTATGAAAAAGACTGAGAAAACTTTACAAAAAGATTTATCAGAGATTGCATCCCAAGGGGAAAAGGCGGTTTCTGCTTTGATCGCTAAATATGCTACAAGCGAGTTCAGGTTTAGAAAAAGAGATCTTTTGGCAAATACTAACGGAATGACAGCGGATGTGAAGAAGCTGTTAAAATTGATACCGAATCGCGATGCCATAATGAATATAATAATGGGTTTGCGAGCAGGAGAGGTAACTTTCCATAAGCTGAGTAGCGAAAAGTATATGGCGATAGGGATCAAAAATATTGCTAAGTTGCAAGCGCCAGAGCCGCAATTTCATGATCTAATATCTCGCTATGTAGATAAATCCGCTGAATCTGAGGTCGTTGGCATTGCAATAGATGCTTTCAAAAAAACATCCAATATCAAAATAGACAATAAGCTTGTAAAGGAAATCACCAAAAACAGTGATGAACAAGGCGCTGATTGATTTGATATTAGATATGAGCTAATGTTGACTCATATCTAGTTGCCGATCCCCGAAATTTATACGGCTTGTTTAAATGAAGTAAGTTGATATAGAATGACTAGCGTGGAACTGATTTGAACATTTTGATGAACAACAGCATTGGCGCATATGATTTCCAAGAAGTATTAGCGGATATAAGTCCATTTTTACCAATATCATTCGCAATCTGGAAATCAGGCAATGATGAGGTTTTTATTTCCGAGAAACTACGAACAATATTGTCTGTTAAACAAAATATCATTGATGCCTACAGCTTTGTTAGATCCATGCAAAAATTGTTTGGAACTTTTTTAAACACAGCGGTTGAAAAAATTGAGCAAGGCCGAGCAGATTATTCTGCTTCCGCAACATTGTCCGAAGATACGGATTATCTGCTGAATTTAAAATTTTACGCAGGAAGAGAAACTTATGTTTTTACCGCTATACAAGAATTTTTACAAAAGGATAATGCACGACGAAAATCTGCTTGCGAAATAGATGAATCAGAATTGAATAGGATACTTGATTTCCTGCCAGTGTATGTTTGGCAAAAAAACAGAAATTTACAAATTACATATTGTAACGAGTCTTACGCGAAAGCTCTTGAAGCGAGCAAGGACTATGTAATTTCGAATAACGTAAGACTGATATCTGCGTCTAGGCGTGGTGTTTATGTGGACCAAAGTCTTTATTCAACTAAACCCAAAAAAAGCAGGGAGCATGTTGTTATAAATGGTTCAAGACGTCTATTGTCAATCGAGGAAACTCCGTTTACGAAAGATGGCAAATCAATTGGCGTTGCAATAGATATAACTGATAAAGAAGAGCTGGAAACAAATTTCCGCAATTATCAAAAACATACAGAAGAGGTTCTAAATAATATATCCGTTCCTGTTGCAATATTTGACGCAAATGCTATTCTGGTTTTCGCAAATCAGGCAATTATCAGAATGTTTTCTGTTACAGAAGAGGACATTTATAAAAATTATAAATTTTCTGATATTATGAACTATTTGCTCAGTCGCGAGTCAATAATTGCTCCGGAAGATATATTGAAATATAAGGCCAAGGCTACAGAACTTTTCCGGGAGGTTGTTGAGCCACATTGCACAACAATTCACCTCACAAATGGGAATGTTGTCTCTGTGACAATTACGCCAAATCATGATGACGGACTAGTTTTTATGTTCGAAGATATAACTGACAAGGTCTTACTCGAAAGAAGAATAAACTCAGTATCATCTATCTATAACGAGACTTTGGATACCTTCTCTGAAGGAGTTATCATTTTGGCGAGTGATAGCAAAATAAAATTAGCTAACAAAGCCGTACAAAAGCTATGGAGAAAGAAGAAAATAGAGGCATATATAGGAGAGTTTTTTCAAAATTCATCTCAATTACTAACCTCCGAATCCAAAACGCAATTTCTGGATTCTAACTTATTAGCTATGCTGTCTGAGCGAGTTGCCTTTTCGAAGAAATTGCAATTTTTGTCTGGAGAAACGGTACAATGCGAATACACTCCTCTTCCGGAGGGGTTAGGTATTATTAGATTTGTTGATATAAGTGATGCCGTTAATTTAACAAAGACGATTGAAGAAAAAAAAGTTATTACGAAGCAAATTGAAAGGCTTAAATCTAATTTAATTTCCAATATCTCTCATGAAACACATGCTTCAATTCAAACAATATCAGGATTTGTGGATATACTTTGTAATGAATATTTTGGTGAGCTTACCGAAAAGCAAATGGAGTATTGCAATGGTATCGCCAATGCAGTTAAAAATTTGAACAATACAATTGATGCCGTGATGGAACTGGCAAAAATGGAAGCAGGCCAAATGAAATTGACCTATGCAGAGGTAAAATTGTTAAAGATTATTCAGACATCAATTTCATTAGTAAATGATGCCGCAAAAAAGCAAAGTATATCTATTAACACAAATTTTGAAGACCAAGAATTCGTGGTATACCTTAACGAGGAAAGCATTACTAAAGCTCTGTTTTATTTGATAAATCGCTCAATGCAAGAGTTGTCCGCAGGAAACAATATTGATATTTTAGTGACAATTAATAACGATACAGGAGAATTTAAAATCACTATAAAAGACGACGGAGCTCCACTACCAGCGGACGAATTGGACAAAATTCAACAAGGATTGGCAGATAATTCACAATACAACTATTTGGAATACTCGTGGGACTTTGGATTAGCTCTAGCGCATAATATCATTGCCTTCCACAAAGGAAGCATCGATGTTCAATCTGATGCGCCCAACGGCAATATGGTAACTTGCAAATTACCCATAGGGTGTTTTTCTTAACAAGGTTCGTGAAGAAAACGTTATAAAGAATCTTTCAAAAGAAATGACCAGATGTAGTCTAAGCCTCACAACCTCTTTCCCGTACTGAAGTTCACTATCAAGTCGCTGCTGGCATATAAGTATTGTATCAATATTTCATATCATTGGAGCGTCTTATTGTTTTTCATAAATAGCGGGCAATAGATTCGGATATCTGGCGATGGTAGTTTTCCAGAAAAGTTCTGGCGGTAGTAGAAATACAACAATCAACCTGAGATGCTCCTGCTGAATAAAGCGCTTTTGTAGCTAAACTTATGGTGCGCCCTGTATCCCGGATATCATCGATAATAAGGCATCTACGACCTATAATAATTGTTTTTTCATACAAGTGGCCTGTAACCTTATCGAACAAAATGAAATCTGAATTGATAAATTTAGCGAACGCTTGAGCTCTGTGCTTTGCGCCCAAATCCGGAGCTATAACTACTACATCAGAATTTACGTATCTGTCTCCAAATAATTCATGAGGCAATATATTTTTGATGAACGGATCTCCAGTAAATTTGTGAATATCTATCGTAAAAATTTGCCGAATATTGACGCTTTTCAAGCTCAACAGAATGTGCATAAATGATTTTGACTGATCTTGTCGTGAATAAGGAATGTAAGGCATAAACAAGTCAATACCCCTAGCATTACAAATGTTTTGAATGATAAAACAGTATTTTAAAAATTGCGTATTGATATCTGATGTATTTGGAAACAAAAGCAGCACATAATCATCGTCGATATAAATTGGTGCAACATTAAATTCGTTATTCGAAAACTGCGGGACATCCATGCAATATGTGGCACAACAGAAATCCTTTGCAAGAAGGTTGGCAAATTCTGCCATAATTCGTTCATGAAGTATAATCATTCAGTAATCCACGCCAGTTAAATAAAGCCCATACGGAGGGGCTGTAACTCCAGCAATTCGGCGATCCTGTTTATTCAACAGTTCCTTGATATGCTCAGGTGGATATTTGTGTTCGCCTATTTGTTTTAGCGTACCAATCGTTATCCTGACCTGGTTATGCAAAAACGATCTTGCGGATATCTCCATAATAATCACAAACTCAGTATCAAAATACACCTTAATACTGGAGATTGTCCTGACTGGATTTTGTGCATTGCAGTGTCGCGACCTGAAAGAATTCAGATTATGCGTTCCAAGAAAATACTGAGCAGCATCGTTCATAGCTTTAGCATCCAGCAACTTGGGCACGTGCCAGGCGCGATTTGCATAAAGAACGCTTTTTACTCGGCGATTATATATTAGATATTTGTAATGTCGCATCTTTGCGGAAAAGCGTGCATGAAAATCTTCGGGAACGATCTCAGATTTGACAATTACTATTGCGCGGTTAAGCAGATAAAAATTAATAGCATCTGCTAATTTTGCAATATTGTTTTGCCATGCGGAAATCAAATTTTCACTAAATATTTCAAAATGCGCTACTTGTCCGGTTGCATGTACTCCAGTATCTGTTCGCCCTGCTCCATATAACTCGATAGTTTCAGAGTTATCAAAAACGCTAGATATAGCTTGCTCAATAATCTCCTGCACGGATACAAAATCATTTTGCTTTTGCCATCCGTAAAAGCCTGTTCCGTCATACTCAATCGTTAATTTTATTCTCATCCCTTATTATAATTTCTTATTATGCGGTTTTTCTGAAGAGTCCAGTCACGCTTTTTTAGAGTCTCTCGCTTATCTACGATCTTTTTCCCTCTAGCCAAAGCAATGCTGAGTTTTAAAATGCCTTTGTGATTGAAGTACATAGTAAGAGGGACAATCGTCATTCCTTTCTTTTGTATAGCGTTCAAAAAACGTGTCCTTTGTGATTTATGTAACAACAGAATTCTAGGACGCCTAGGTTCGTGGTTGTTATAACTTGCCTGGTTATACAACTCTATGCTTGCGTTAAACAAAAACAGATCATTCGAACCTTCCATTGAGCCGATAAAAGCTTCGTTGATGCTCACTTTGCCGTTACGCACTGACTTTATCTCCGACCCAGTTAGAATTATACCAGACTCAAGAGTTTCGGATATTTCATAATCAAATCTAGCTCGCTTATTCCTAGCAACTATCTTAAAATTTTCCTCGGCAGTATTTTGCATAAGATCACGAAACTTTTGTTATATGCTATATATTTTGTCCCATTACTAATATCAGGGTCAAGCACTATAATTTGAGGGGATTTACTCTAGCAACGCAATTAAAAAAAATTGGGGGATAGCCTTCTGCATCAGAATCCCGCATTAGTGGAAACCTCACAGCCCCAATTATACTGCGAGCGCGAATCTCCTCACCCAGAGTAACATCTATACGTGGCTCGTGAATTTTTGGTAAAATAAAAGTATCTCCTGTAACCTGGTTGGAGGTTCACTTTGCTGGAAATTTTGGCAACTTTGTGGAAATTGTTCATTAATGTTCTTTTGCCTAATGCTACGTTTTGGTGTGTTATTTCAGTTGCGATCTCCATATCAATTTTTGGGATGTATATCAAGGCGAAGAAAAATTTGCGGTCAGCTGAATACTTCCTCAATATCATACGAGATGTTTCTAGAGCTCTTTCTAGAAATCATGAAATTGTTGCCTTTGATGAGAAGGACGACATTATATACACAACTCATCCGCAATTATATGATAACAAAGAAGAATTCTTGCAAAATCTTTCTACTCGCATTACAGCATCTCTAAATTACCAGAAATTTCGAAATTTTTTTGAAACAAATATGCCATGCAATACAGCCCTTTCTGGATCTGGGTCAGGTCTACACCACCAATTCAAGAAATGGCTCGCCACAATAAATACGTTAGACGCTCAGAATACCTTAGTTGAGAAAAAAGTCTCCGTTGTAACAATTAGCGATATTTCGAAACAGTTTTCTGAATCTGAAAAGGTACTATTAAATTACAACAAGCTCGAAAATTTCATCGATCACTTTCCATTCGGAATATTTTATATAAACAACGCAGGAGAAATTATTGGAGCGAATACAACGTTTGCAAATATGGTTAATGCGCAAAAAGAAAAACTATCTGGCATAAACATTGGTGAATTTATCGAAAATTTTAACAAAGACATTCCTGAACAAAAGCAATTAAAGGTAGCAGTAAAACCACGTTTTTCTCGAACGTTTTCTGCCGTTATGACTAAATATCCAGCAATTGCCGATAATGCAATACCCGCGTGGATATTACACAAATCAAATGATTTTGTAAATACTAATTGCCAGGGAGGAGAGATAAGTAGGAATGTGTTTGCATCTACTGCCATTCCTTCGGTTATAACGACAATGTCCGGAAAGATAGTCGAGTTCAATCTCGCTTTTGCTTCACTCATGCAGGACAAAATTACTATGGAGCGCAACAAGACCATACAAGTTGGTGATAATATTTGCGAACTCATAGAGTTTAATCAGGATTTCTTTGCTAATTTACGGACAGATCATGACTCCAACGCGCTTCCGCAAAAACTAGAAGTAAAATTTGTTGCAAGAAATGATGTCGCAATGTCCTACATAAGCCAGATTGGGTCACACTTGCTTATTCAGTTCATCAACATTTCAGCACAAAAGGTTTTAGAACAGCAGTTTCTGCAATCCCAAAAGATGCAGGCTATTGGGCAGTTAGCCAGCGGGATTGCTCATGATTTTAACAATCTTTTGACTGCAATGATTGGCTTTTGCGACCTCTTACTTCAAAGATATACTCCAGCTGATCCATCATATGGAGATGTTATCCAAATAAAACAGAACGCAAACAGAGCGGCTATTTTAGTGAAACAGCTGTTAGCCTTTTCTAAGCAACAGACATTGAAGCCTGACGTTGTGTCGGTAACAGACATTCTGGTCGGGATGTCTTCGTTATTACGTAGATTGGTGGGGACTGACATAGCGCTAGAAATAGTTCATGGGCGTGAAATTTGGCAAGTAAGAATTGACGACAACCAATTCGAACAAATGATAATAAATTTAGTTGTTAACGCCAGAGATGCTATTAAAGAAAATGGAAGGATTAAAATAACAACACGAAACTTTTATGCTGAGAAAGAATTTGTGTGCGTAAATGATATAGCGCCAGCTGGCGATTATGTTGAACTTGAATTAAGTGACAATGGATGCGGAATACCACCAGAAGATATCAATAATATTTTTGATCCATTTTTCTCTAAGAAAGAGGAAAGTGTCCGCAAAAATGTAGGAACAGGAACAGGGCTTGGATTGGCTACGGTTTATGGCATAGTAAATCAGAACTGTAGTTTCATAAGTGTACAATCCGTGATAAACGAAGGCACGAGTTTCAAAATCTACATTCCACGTTATGAGGGGCAAGTTCTAGCGGAACAACAAAATACGAATAAAGAATTGAAGGATCTAAGCGGTACTGAAACAATATTGTTGGTTGAGGATGAAGAGCCGGTTAGACTATTTTCCGCTAGAGCTTTGCGCGAGAAGGGATACAAGATCCTAGAAGCATCGAGCGGAGAAGAGGCTCTGCTGATAGCCGACAAGGAACAATTCGATTTATTGGTGACAGATGTTATTATGCCCAAAATGGATGGACCGACCTTAAGCAAGCTATTGAAAGAGAAATTTGCTGGCTTAAAGACAATCTTTATATCTGGCTATACTGAGGAAACATTCAGGCAGGATGCAAGCCAAAATGCAGATATACATTTTTTGCAAAAGCCATTTACATTGCGGGATTTAGCCGTAAAAGTGAAGAAAGTGCTACAAAATGATCGGTGACATTTTCAGTACGACAAAATCCGGAATAGAATTTTCAGTATTCCTGGTGCCAGGCGCTAAGGAAGAAAAAGTGGTTGGTATCGTTGATGCCGCACACGGAAAAGCGATCAAGATCGCTATCCATGAGAGGCCTACAGAAAACAGAGCGAATATGGCACTGATAGGATTTTTATCGGAAACACTTGGTGTTCCGAAATCAAAAATATCAATAAAACGTGGGCATAAAGCAAGGGAAAAACGAATAGAAATAACCAATGTTCTGGCGGAAGATATGGATCAATTGATAAAGCAGTATGTGTAATAATTTGTAATAACAAAATTTCGAAAACTTATGGGATAATCTGAAAAAGGTTCAAAAGAATTTGTAATTATGTGCGGAATCATTGCTACGTTGAGTTATAACGATAATATTTCAAATGATCTTGTCTCAGCTTTAGAACGACTGGAATATAGAGGATACGATTCTGCAGGAATTGCTTATTTAGATAACGATTTTTCATTACAGCGAATACGAACCGTTGGAAAAGTGCAACTTTTAAAGGCTGCCGTGGAAAAAAAGCATATAAAATCTCACATTGGAATAGGGCATACCAGATGGGCGACCCACGGCAAAGTAACCGAATTGAATGCTCATCCTCATACTGCTGATGGTGTCGCTATAGTGCACAATGGAATTATTGAAAACTATCAAGAACTGAAAAAACGACTTGTTAATGAAGGATATATTTTTGAAAGTGAGACCGATACCGAAGTTATTGCAAAGCTAATAGCAAGCCATATAAAGTCCGGTGAAAAATTCTTTGAGGCGTTCAAAAAATCTATTAATGAGTTGGCAGGAACATTTGCTATAGTCGCTATTTATGAAAAAGAACCCAATATTTTATTGGGGGCAAAAAAAGGATCGCCAATGGCTGTAGGCCTTAGTCCGGACAAACAAAGTGGGTACATAGCTTCTGACGCTGTTGCGTTATCAACCCTGGCAGATGAACTCGCCTATCTGGAAGAAGGAGATATCGTCATTGTTAAAAAGGGAGATCAATTTCTATATGAAATTTTTGACCCGAATGGACGAAGAATCAGACGCAAAAGTGTTCCGAATAAAGTATCTCTAAATGATGTAAGCAAAAATGGATATGAGTCGTTTATGCTAAAGGAAATTTTTGAGGAAGCAACAGTCGCGAGAAAAACCTATACGAGATTTAATTACGACCTAGATATTTCAAAATTCGATAACATTTCCATAATTGCTTGCGGTACGTCCTACTACGCAGGCGCTGTTGCTAAATATTGGATAGAGGATATAGCAAAAATCCATGTAGATGTTGAAATAGCATCTGAATTCCGTTATAGGAATCCAGTATTTGCTAAGAACTCTCTGTATATTTTTATCAGTCAATCTGGGGAAACAATAGACACTTTGTGCGCTATGAGACTTGTAAAGGAAGCAGGAATAAAGACTCTGGCACTTGTAAATGTTGAAACATCGTCAATCGCAAGAGAGGCTGATTTTGTTATAAAGACCGAGGCGGGTGTAGAAATCGGTGTGGCATCAACAAAAGCCTTCGTTGCGCAAATATTGTCTTTACTGATGCTGTGTTGTCGAAACATCGATATCGAGACAATAGAGTTATCGATAAATGCTGTCCTGAATGGTAATTACGATTTTACCGGCTTGGCTAACAAAATAAAGCATAGCCGAAGTTTGTTTTATATAGGACGAGGCGTCAGTTATCCAATAGCGCTTGAGGGGGCGCTAAAAATCAAAGAGCTATCATACATCAGTGCTGAGGGATATCCCGCAGGAGAAATAAAGCACGGCCCGATAGCAATCATTGATGAAAATATTTACACAATGGCTTTGGCGCCATATGACAAATATTTCGATAAAACAATTTCTAATACTCAGGAAATCCTGGCAAGAAATGGTAAGGTTCTATTAATAACAACAAATGATGCTAAAAACTTTCTGCACGGAATAGACCAAAATGAAAATGTGGAGTGTGTGTTTTTGCCGGCAAACAATCCGTTATATTTGCCATTTTCTTTAACCACTTTTACACACCTGTTAGCCTATTACACCGCAAAAGCCAAAGGACACGATGTTGACAAACCACGAAATCTTGCCAAATCAGTAACTGTGGAGTGAAATAGATTTACAAATAGATATGATAAGGACAATGCCAAGTGGCGGGAAGTCCTGGCTGAGTGCCCAACAACGCAATCTCTCTGTTACACAAAAATCCAGAGCAATATTCTAGATTTTTGTTTCTGGCAACGGCAAGCTACACATAGATTCAGCTATGCTTATTTGGTCATGAATGCCTTCCAATTCGTTGCAATGTTTCATTTTTACCAAGCGCCATCATAAGATCAATGATATTAGGGCCTTTCTCTTTGCTAGTCAGCATTTTTCGTATTGGATGATAAAGTTGCTGATTTGATACATTAAGTTTGGTTTTCACTGAGTTTAGGGCTTGTTCTATATCTTCCTTCGAAAAATTATTCACTGCACTTATTTTTTGGAAAAACAACTGCAAAACTTTCGTTTCTTCCGTAGTCGGGATAAATTGTGCTCTGAATCCGCGTTGCAATATTTCTCTCCAAATAGGAAAATCATTGTAAGAGTCGATATTGTTCTTGATAACAGCGTATGCTTCTTCAGAAATGCCAAAATGGGCTACTTCTGGGAATGGTTTAGAATGCAATATTTTTCGGCTAATTTTAAATATGTCGTCTATATCAAATTTGGGTGAATTTGTGCTAAATTTTGAGATATCAAAATACTCTATTAAATCGTCAATTTTTGTGAAGGGAATTGTATCAAGCGATGATCCCAAAGTTGCAAGCAGATCTAGAATCGCCATTGGATCAACTCCTTGCTCTCGCAGGTCTCCAAGATTCATACTTCCTAGTCGCTTGGAAAATTGCGAACCGTCTTTATTAACCAAAAGGGATAAATGAGCAAAACTAACCTGGTATGTCCCCTTAGAAATTGCGTCAAACATTGCAATTTGTACTGCTGTGTTCGTGACATGATCCTGCCCCCTTATAATGTGAGTGATACCGGAGTCAAAGTCGTCAACGACAGACGAATAGGTATATAAAAATGTACCATCCGCTTTTATTATAACGGGATCGCTAACACTATTTAGATTATATGAGATCTCCCCAAGTATCAGATCGTTCCAAGATACTGTTTTATTCGGAAGTCTGAACCGCCAATATGGAATGCGTCCTTCTCGCTCGTACCCCTTAATTTCGGCGTCTGTTAAGCTTAGCGCTGCTCTATCATAAACAGGCGGTTGTCCCTTTGAAATAGCTAGTTTGCGCTTGTATTCCAATTCCTCTGGTGTTTCAAAACATTTATACAACAATCCATCAGAAATAAGTTTTTCCATCACTTCATGGTATCGATCTAAACGTTCAGATTGCCTAAATGTCTCATCATATCCTATGCCCAGCCAGCTCATATCAGATTTGATGGCATTTTCATACTCTTTTTTGGATCGTAGGGCGTCAGTGTCATCTATACGAAACAGAAAATTTCCATTATTTTTCTGGCAAAATAGATGATTTATAATAGCAATTCTGGCATTTCCAACGTGCATAAACCCAGTTGGGCTTGGGGCAAATCTAACTTTACAACTCATAAAGAACAATACATGTAGCATTCACTCATATCAATTATTTCATAAAATCTCCCACTGTCCAGCACATTCTCCTTTAAATTGAATAAAGATGGTGCGATGTGGTATGTTTACATTTTACCACATCGCGCCCATTGGCCCGTCCAGGTATGCATATGCTCAGTGCCATTCAGGCGCTGACCTTGACAGGCACAGTATCATTTAATAGCTGGAGATAATTTGCACACTCCTCCCAAATATGTTAGTATATTTATTAGATAGGATTGTTCCCGGTGGTTTTTATATAAAAGGAAAAGAAGATGATAAGTAAAAGTTATGTATTCGGGGGGGGGCTATTAGTTAATACTATAGCTATATTTGCCTCTATTTCGAG
>CACYDS010000065.1 GCA_902773285.1 uncultured Pseudomonadota bacterium
ATACAAAGGCGATTACGAAGTTGGAGACGTTTTCTCCAGAGAAAAGAAGATGTGAGGATTGTGAAAAATGTTGTCTCCTAAGAAAACGAAATTTAGAAAAGCTTTTAAGGGAAAGGTGCGAGGTATAACCAAGGCTGGTGCCGAGGTTAGCTTTGGTAGTTTCGGTTTAAAGGCGTTGGATCCGGCGCGTGTTACGGCTAGGCAGATAGAGGCTGCAAGAAGGGCTATAACGCGATATGTGAAGAGAACTGGTCGTATGTGGATAAGGATATTCCCAGATTTGCCAATTTCGAAGAAACCTGCTGAAGTTCGTATGGGGAGCGGAAAAGGTTCCCCTGAATACTGGGCTTGTCGGGTTAGTCCTGGAAGAATAATGTTTGAGTTGGATGGCGTGCCAGAAGATACGGCGCGAGAGGCTTTTGAGCTGGCTTCCGCTAAACTTCCGATTCATACGAAATTCGTGAAGCGCATTGTGTGATAGGAGACAAAATGAAGTTCAGTGAATTGTTAAATAAGAACGCGAAGGAGCTTTTACAGATGTGTCGTGATTTGAAGAAAGAGCATATGAATTTGCGCTTTTTATCAAAGACTAATTCGGAGGTAAAAACTTCATCAATACGCGATTGTAGAAAAAATATAGCTAGAGTGAAAACTCGTTTAACGCAACTAGAGAATAAGGAGTAAGCAATGCCACGTCGAGTGTTACAAGGTGTCGTTGTTAGTGATAAGAATGACAAGACTGTCGTTGTTAGGGTTGAAAAGCGATTTATGCATCCGAAATATAAAAAATACGTGAAGGTGCATAGGAAGTATTCAGCTCATGACGAGAACAACGCGTATAAGATTGGAGAGGCGGTTAAAATAATCGAATCACGACCTATTTCGAAGACCAAGAAGTGGGTTGTTGAAGCGAAGGAAGGAGCGCGAGCATGATACAGTCAGAGTCTCGTATGAGTGTTGCCGATAATTCAGGAGCCAAAGAGGTCTTGTGTATAAAGGTGCTAGGTGGTTCTAAGCGTAGATACGCTGGAGTTGGCGACGTTGTTGTTGTTACAATTAAAGATGCCATTCCTAAAGGGAAGGTTAAGAAGGGTGACGTGCACAAGGCGGTTATCGTGAGAACTAAAGCTCCGATACGTCGTGCTGATGGAATGCAGATAGCGTTTGACCGCAATGCCGTCGTTTTGATAGACAAGCAGGGCGAACCGATTGGTAGCCGTATATTTGGGCCAGTGACGAGAGAGTTACGTAGTGCTGGTTACATGAAGATCATATCTTTAGCACCGGAGGTTTTGTGATTATGACTCAGCCGAAATTTAAGATAAAAAAGGGGGACACAGTACAAGTGACTGCCGGAAGAAACAAAGGGCAGCGTGGTACTGTAAAAAAGGTTCTTTTGGAAGATGCGAAAGTTGTTATTGAGGGTGTTAACGTTGTTGTAAGAAATATTAGACCGGACTATAGACATCCGGATGGTTCTTATACGAAGGAAATGCCTATTCATGTTTCAAATGTATCTTTGATTGATCCAACAACGGATAAGCCTGCAAAAGTCGGTTATAAGCTGAATGAGGGCGGTAAGAAAGTGCGTTATTTCAAAAAGTCAGGAACTGTTTTATAAGGTAATGGAATATGAGCTATACGAAAGATAAATACTTTTCAGAAATCCGAGCATCTTTGAAAAAAGAACTTGGTATAACTAATGAATTCATGATTCCGAAGCTGGATAAAATAGTCTTGAATTGCACGTCTTCAGAGGCGGCACATGACGGAAAGGTTGCTCAGGTAATCGCAGATGAGCTGATGGCGATAGCTGGTCAGAAGCCGGTTATTACTAAGGCTAAAAAGTCTATAGCTTCTTTTAAGTTGAGAGAAGGGGCGAAGATTGGTGCTAAGGTTACGTTGCGTAGAGATCGGATGTATGAGTTTATAGACAGACTGGTTTTTATGGCGTTGCCAAAGGTGCGCGACTTTAGAGGTTTATCTAGTCGTGGATTTGATGGACGAGGAAATTTTTCGATGGGCATCAAAGAGCAAATCGTGTTCCCGGAGATAAATTATGATAAGATAGACAAAGTGAGAGGCTTTGATATCACTATTTGTACTACAGCGAGGGATGATAAGTCAGCTTTAGCTTTGCTAAAGGCGCTAAGATTCCCGTTTACTAGTTGATGTTTTGTTTGAGGGTATTAGGAATGGCGAATAAAAGTGCTATTGAGACAAACAATAGAAGGAAACGGATTGTTGCGAATAAGAGAGCTTCTAGAGAGGCTCTGCGTGCGATTATTAAAAATAAAGAAACTTCTTTTGAAGATCGTATGAAGGCAGTGCATAAATTAGCTGAGATGCCGAGAAATTCTTCAAAGACACGTGTGAGAAATCGTTGTGTTTTAACAGGAAGGCCTAGGGGGTATTACAGAAAGTTTGCTATGTCGAGGATAGCACTCAGAGAGCTTGCATCGGCAGGTATGCTTCCGGGTGTAACAAAGGCGAGTTGGTGAGGGAATTATGAGCGTGGTTGATTCAATAAGCGATTTAATAACTAGAATAAGGAATGGACAAATGGCTCGCAAAAAAACTGTAGATTCGCCGTTGTCGAGAGCTCGCGAGGATTTATTGAAAGTTTTGCAATCTGAAGGGTATATCAGAGGATATACTATAGTGGATGGCGAGAATCATGGATATAAAGTCCTTCGTATAGAACTGAAGTATTTTGAAGGTAAACCGGTCATTTGTGAGATTAAGCGTATTTCAAAGCCAGGACGTCGAGTTTATTCTTCTGTGAGTGATTTGCCGCTTGTTAGAAATGGGTTAGGAATAAACATTCTTTCAACCAGTAAAGGCGTTATGTCCGATGTCGATGCTCGGAAGCAGTCGATCGGTGGCGAGATTATTTGTTCGGTTTTCTAGGTGGTGATTTTATGTCTAGAGTTGGTAAACATACAGTAGCGATTCCGGCTGGAGTTAATATCTCATGTGCTGGGAATGTTTTGACGATAAAGAAAGGCAATGTCGAAAAATTATATGAAGTCCCTTCTTGTATAAAGGTTGAGTGTTCCGCAGATGGTGTGAAGTTTATTCCGTCTAATTCTGAAAAGGAAACGAGGGCGATTTGGGGGACATCTCAGCGCAATGTAAGCAATATAGTTATGGGGCTTGATAAGGGGTTTAAGGTTGAGTTAGAAATGGTTGGCGTTGGATACAAAGCTAGCGTTTCTGGAAAGAAGTTAACGATGCAACTTGGCTTTAGTCATGACGTGGAATATGACATACCTGAAGGAGTAACAATAGCTTGCCCGAAGCCGACGACGATTGCCATTAGCGGACATAGCAAAAAGCAGATCGGTGATATAGCTGCATTCTTGAGAAGTTACAGGAAACCTGAGCCATACAAAGGAAAAGGGATCATGAAGTCCGGCGAGTTTGTTTATAGAAAAGAAGGGAAGAAGAAGTAATATGAAAACATCAGCACAACTGCGTGAGAGACGCAAATCGAGGCAACGTTTTAAGATTTCTGCTTCCGTTAATGGTAAAAACAGAATGGTTATTCATAGAACCAACAATCATATGTATGCTCAAATTCTTGATGAAAGCGGTGCGAAGACTATAGTTCATGTTTCAACTTTGTCGAAGGATGTTAGAGACGCTGTGAAGAATGGTGGAAACAAGGAAGCGGCGGCCTATGTTGGCAAAGTGATAGCAGAAAAAGCAAAGGCAAAAAATATTTTGAGCGTTGTTTTTGATAGATCTGGTTTCCTATACCATGGACGAGTAAAGGTTCTTGCCGATAGCGCGAGAGAGAACGGGCTTAAGTTTTAGGAGAAGATGAGAATGGCAAGGATGGAAAAAAGTAATAAGCGTCAAGCTGGAGCTAGTAACGAAGTTCAGGAGCAATTTATTGAGCGTTTGGTCAGTGTCCGTCGAGTTACCAAGGTTGTTAAAGGTGGTAAAAATATGCGCTTTTCCGCTCTGGTTATTATTGGTGATGGTAAGGGGAGTGCTGGATACGCGACAGCTAAAGCTCGTGAAGTCCCGGATGCGGTGAAAAAAGCGGCAGAGAAGGCGAAGAAGCGGATGATCCGAGTGTCGCTTAGAGAGGGAAGGACGATACGTCATGATATCTCGGCGAGAGTTGGCGCTGGGCATGTGTTCTTGAGGACAGCTCCTGCTGGGACTGGAGTTATTGCTGGTGGCGCTATGCGTTCAGTTTTTGAGGCATTAGGAATTCAGGATATTGTCAGCAAATCTGTTGGTTCTGGGAATTATCACAATGTTGTTAGAGCAACATTTGAGGCATTGAAGAACGTGATTCCTCCGAAACAAGTCGCCGCAAAGCTTGGCAAGAAATATACTGATATTTTGGAGCGAAGGTTCGCGGGACAACAGCGCACAGTGGCTTCTGAGGAAGATTAAGTTGGAGAGAGAAAATGGCTAAGATTGAGAAAAAAATTAAGGTCAGGCAGGTCGGTAGTCCTATCAGAAGAGATAAGCGTCAGGCGTTGCATCTCAAATCTCTTGGGTTGAGAAAGATAGGCTCCGAAAGAGAACTCGTTGCGACTAACTCGGTGTTGAAATTGATCGAGAAGGTGCATCATATGGTTGAGGTTATATCTTAAGGTGATGCTATGGCTATTGGATTGAAGTTAAATAATATACGCGATAATCGCGGAGCGCGTCAGAAGACAAAATTACTTGGACGAGGAATTGGTTCTGGTTTGGGGAAAACCTCTGGTCGTGGTGGCAAGGGGCAGACTGCCAGATCTGGTGTTAGCTTGAATGGATTTGAAGGAGGGCAAACTCCTCTGTACAGGCGTTTGCCAAAAAGAGGTTTTGTCAACGTTCATAGAACGAAGATGTACGAGCTAGATTTTTTCAAGATTGCTCGCATATTGAAGAATGGGCTTTTGTCGAAGGATGCGTCGATAGATAAGGATTTGCTTATTAAAATCGGATATATGCCGAGAACCGCTGATGGGATATCGTTAATTGCTAATGGCAAGATAGATGCTCCTGTGAAAGTTGCGGTGACGCGCGCTAGTGCGAAGGCGAAAGAGATGCTTGAAAAAGCTGGTGGAACGTTGGTTTTGGAATAAGGGGCGATAATGGCTTCTCCTATAGAACAACTTGCTAAAAATTTTAGCCTAGCGTCTTTTAAAAGGGCGAAAGACTTAAAGAAACGGATATGGTTTACGCTGTTCATTTTGATTATCTACAGGCTTGGAACATATATCCCTTTACCTAACATAAATCCTGCGGTGGTTTCTGAATTCACCAGAAGCCACGCTGGAGGTTTGTTCGGTATTTTGGATATGTTCTCAGGTGGCGCTATAGGACGTATGACGGTGTTTTCGTTGAACATTATGCCGTATATATCTGCTAGCATTATCGTACAACTGCTAACAGCTATGTCTCCTCAGCTTACGGCTCTAAAAAAAGAAGGAGAGGCCGGTAGGAGAAAGATAAACCAGTACACGCGCTATGGAACCGTTGCTCTGGCTATGATGCAGGGGTATGGTATAGCGGTTGGTTTGGAAAGAATGATGGGGCATTCCGGTTCGGCAGTGTTAGATCCTGGAATGCTTTTCAGATTCACAACTATGACGTCATTAACTGGTGGCACATTATTCATCATGTGGCTTGGAGAGCAGATATCATCTCGTGGGATTGGAAACGGTTCTTCAATAATTATCTATTCTGGTATCGTTGCGAACTTGCCTGCTGCATTGTTCAACACATTTGCTATGGGGAAACAAGGGGCTTTGTCGATAACTGCGTTAATAGGTCTGCTAATTATGGTGATTGCCGTTATAGCTTTCATCGTGTTTATGGAAAAGGCAAACAGGAAAATACCAATTCAGTATCCAAAGCGTCAAACGATGATTGGGATGCCTGCACAACAACAGGGCTCACATTTGCCACTAAAGTTGAATAGCGCAGGAGTTATTCCTCCTATATTTGCTTCTTCAGTATTGCTTTTGCCGATGACTATTGCTGGGTTTATGACTGTTGATCCGAATTCGATATTGGGTAATATATCCAGAATATTTGCTCACGGACAGCCGATATATATAGTTTCCTTTTGCGCCGCGATAATATTTTTCGCCTACTTCTATACGGCAATAATGTTTGCTCCAGAAGAGACTGCAGACAATCTGAAAAAGTCTGGAAGTTACATACCTGGCATACGCCCTGGTGCAGCTACAGCGGACTATATAGACAATATGTTGACAAAATTGACAGCTATTGGCTCGTTGTATTTATGTGCTATTTGTGTGTTGCCTGAGGTATTGTTGTCGCAGATATCGTTGCCATTTTATTTTGGCGGAACTAGTCTTTTGATTGTTGTAAATGTATCTATTGATACGGTTTCGCAGTTTCAGTCGCACTTAATAGCAACACAATATGAAGGGCTATTTAGGCGTAGTAAGGCCAGGGGGCTGATATGAGCACTAGCAAGTGGATAGTTTTAATTGGTGTTGCAGGTTCCGGTAAAGGAACTCAGGCAGAGTATTTGGCTAAAGACCATAACTTTACAGTGATTTCTGTCGGCGAATTGCTCAGAGGCAACAAGGACAAGGTTATAGATGCCTCTGGGGAAACTATAGGCCACGTAATAACGAGTGGAGCGCTGTTACCTGATGGTGTTGTGTTAGACCTAGTTAAGGCGGAGTTGGATAAAATAGACAACGTTGCTTCTAAAAATATTTTGTTCGATGGTTTTCCAAGGACGCCAGGACAGGCTGAGGCTTTGAATAAGATAGCGGGATCTTTTGGAAAGCAGATAGATTACGTCTTGAGGTTTGTTATAGATGACGATGTTGTTACAAAACGTATAATGGGCAGATATAAATGTTCAAAATGTGGTAAAATATATAACGATTATTTCTTGAGGCCAGTTAAGGATGGGGTTTGCGATGTGTGCGGTGGTTCTGAGTTCGATAAACGGGCTGATGATAACGAGGAATCGTTAAGGATGCGTTTGAAGGAATATCACACCACAACTGTTGCTGTTGTAGATTACTATTCCAAAATGGGCGTGCTGAAGGAGATAAATGCAGATGCTGATTTCGAAGTCGTGAAAAAGTCGGTTTTGGAAAGTTTGATTTTGAGTTAGGAAGGAGAGGAACGGAGTGGCTCGTATTGCTGGTGTAAACATTCCAACACAGAAAAAAATTGCTGTTGGTTTAACGTCGATTTATGGCATTGGTCATTATAATGCGAAGTGCATTATAGAAAAGGCTGGTATTCCTGAGAGTAGACGTGTTGCTGATTTAACAGATGCTGAGATTCTGAAAATTAGGGAAATAATAGATAAGGACTACACCGTTGAAGGAGATAAAAGGCGGGAAGTTTCAATGAATATCAAGCGTATAGTTGATCTTGGCACATACCGCGGATTGCGACATAGGAAAGGATTACCTGTGCGTGGACAGAGAACGCATACAAATGCGAGAACGAGAAAAGGTAAGGCTATACCTATTGCAGGTAAAAAGATAGCTACTAGATAATTTTTTTGAGATAGGGATTTTATGGCACAGAAGACTGTTGGAAGAGTAAAGAAAAAAGAGAAGAAGAATATTGCAAATGCTGTAGCTCATATCAGCGCGACATTTAACAACACTATTGTGACTATTACTGACGAAGCTGGCAATACAATTGCTTATGGCTCCGGTGGTGTTGTGGGGTTTAAGGGATCTAGAAAATCAACCCCATATGCTGCTCAATTAGCTGCGGAAGATGCTGCTAAAAAAGCTGCTGAACATGGCGTAAAAAGTGTATCTGTTGTTGTTAAGGGGCCGGGAGCTGGCAGAGAGACCGCAATTAGGTCATTGCAATCCGCTGGCTTTGCTGTGACTTCGATAAAGGATGTGACTCCTTTGCCGCACAATGGTTGCAGACCGCCAAAAGCACGCAGGAATTAGTTTTTAAGTTTGGAGTAGTTCAAGTGAATACTTGGGAAAAATTGATAAAACCAGGCAAGATAGAGGTACAGTATTCAGACCCTAAGTTGCGAGAAGCGACTATAATTGTGGAGCCTCTCGAAAGAGGTTTTGGTACGACGATTGGCAATTCATTAAGGCGGGTCTTGCTATCATCTATAGCAGGGAGTGCTATAACTTCCGTGAAGATAGAGGGTGTGGCTCATGAGTTTTCGACTATACCGGGAGTTAAAGAGGATGTTACTGAGATAATTCTTAACCTGAAGGCGTTGAGGTTGCATCTTTGTTCTGATAGAGCACGTAAAGTGAAAATAGCTGTTGAGGGGCCAAGAATTGTGACGGCAAAAGATATAGATTGTCCTTCGGAACTTGAGATATTGGATCCAGATCACTTTATTTGCACTCTTGGAGATTCTGCAAAGCTCAATATGGAATTGACAGTTGAAAACGGCAAAGGATATGTTCCTGCCTCTGAACACGCTGATCAGGACGGAGTAATTGGGCATATAGCAATAGATTCAATTTTTAGTCCGGTGGAACTGGTTGATTTTAAAGTTCAATCAACTAGAGTCGGGCAAAAAACTGATTATGATAAGTTGATCTTTAAGATAAAAACGGATGGTTCATTGCGTCCTGAAGATGCATTGGCTCAAGCTGGTGCGATTTTGAGAGATCATTTTTCATTGTTCGTTAACTTTGAGGAGATGCAGGTTGAGGACTCTAAGTCGGATGTTGACAAGCTTCCTTTCAATGAGAATTTATTGAAGAAGGTCGATGAATTAGAGCTTTCTGTGAGATCTGCAAATTGCTTGAAGAACGAGAATATATTTTACTTGGGAGATTTAGTCCAAAGGACTGAAAATGATATGCTGAGAACACCGAATTTTGGCCGGAAATCATTGAATGAAATAAAGGCATTGTTAGCCAGCATGGACTTATCATTCGGAATGAGTGTGCCAAATTGGCCTCCGGAGGATTTGGATGAGTTGTCAAGAAAGATTGATGACAGATATAGTTAGTTGATGGAGAATAGAAAATGAGACATGGATTTACGAAACGTAGGTTAAATAGGACAAGTTCACATAGGAAGGCTTTGTTTAAGGCGCTGTCTTGTTCGCTTATAAAACATGAGCAGATAAAGACGACACTTCCTAAAGCGAAAGAGTTGCGTCCCATAGTAGAGAAGTTAATAACAATTGCGCGTCGTGGTTCATTGCATGCACGCAGGACCGCTATTTCAAGACTGCAGGATAACAAGGTTGTGCAGAAGTTGTTTGATGATATCGCACCAAGATTTGCAAAAAGGCCTGGTGGGTATATTCGCATAATGAAGGCGGGGTACCGCTATGGTGATTGTTCTCCTATGGCCATAATAGAGTTTGTTGATAGAAAGGCAAATCCTGATTTGGCAAAAGTGAGCGATGTAGCTTCAGATGAAGTAGCGGAGTAGATATGAAAATCGTTTGCGCATTATTGTTGGCTTTTGTGTGTACGACTGCTTGCGAGAAAACAGTCTATACACGGGGGTATGCCATGGATTTTTCCGATTTTAATAAAATTAAGATAGGAAAAGATGATGCGCAGGCGGTGTTTGAAAAAATAGGTTCACCGACGATGCGTTCGTCAGTTGAGGACGAAAATGGTGGCTATAGCTGGTATTACGTTTATAAGCGTACTGAAAAAAATGGATTCTTAGATGCAAAGGTGCTTGACGCAAAAACAATGGTGGTTACTTTTAATTCGAAAGGAATCGTCGCTTCCATTTCTGAGAATACCAACGAACGTCGTATAGATATCATGAAGGATCATACTGATACCTCTGGTAAAGGAACCGGCATTACAAACGAAATATTCGGTGGTCTCGGGAAGTATCGTAAGCGGTATCAAAAAGACTAGGGACGTGTATAAGTATCCTTTGCTTCAATTACAAAAAATGGCAGAGAGTATGGCTGACGATGTTTTACCTCCGTGCTCAATTTTTCTTGATGGGGGGCTGGGCGCTGGCAAGACAACTTTTTCTCGTTTTTTTATACAAAGATTACTAAAAGATAAGCAACAATCCATCACAAGTCCTACATTTAATATCGTGCAGATATATGATACGACCAAAGGTTCAATTTGGCATGTTGATTTATACCGGATAAAGGATGAACGTGAGATAGTCGAGTTGGGGTTATTCGAAGCTATGTATGAGTGCGTCTGCCTAATTGAATGGCCTCAAATATTGCTCTCAAGCTCATTTCGGCAATATATTGCTAATTGCAAATATATGGTTTTAGATTTAGGAATTTAGAATTTCTTTACATTCGTTCTTGCAATTCATTCTAGTAATGTAATTGGTTCGAGAAGATTTCTATTAATGATGCTGTTGATGTAAGAGCTGGGCTATAAAGTGAATTCCTTGCAATATCTTGGATATTGTCATAATTACCTCAGGATGAGATTGGTTGACTCAATTCACGTTCCTTCTCGGCTTTTACTTAATTCTTATACTCCTTTTGTCCGCGTATTTGGATATTCTTTTCCGTTGCTAATTTCATCAACCGTAACATTTTTTGCCAATTATCCCCATCTCTAGAACTTTCTGTTTGCGTAACTCCTCATCGCATTTTGGGCAGAATTCGTGCGCACCTTCGAGATACCCGTGTTTTGGACATATCGAAAATGTTGGCGTTATCGTAACGTATGGAATTTTATATTTAGTCAAAACTTTTCGGATTAAGTTTTTGCATACCGAATAGTCTGAAATGCGTTCTCTCATGAACAGGTGTATGACGGTACCGCCGGTATATTTGCGTTGCAATACCTCCTGGTGATCAAGTGCTTCAAATATATCATCTGTATAATTTGCAGGAAGTTGCGATGAGTTGGTGTAATACGGTGCTTCTTTCGATCCCGCTTGAATTATATCCGGATAGCGCTTTGCATCTTCTCGAGCAAATCGATACATAGCCCCCTCTGCTGGAGTGGCTTCAAGATTATACATATGCCCAGTTTCAATCTGGAATTCCACAAGGCGTTGTCGTATGTGGTCTAGAACTCTTATCGCAAGCTCCTTGCCCTTGCTATCGGCGATATCATGCTCATCATTTGTGAAATTTCGAACCATCTCGTTCATTCCATTGACGCCGATTGTAGAAAAATGGTTTTTGAATGTTCCTAGATAGCGTTTTGTAAATGGATAGAGTCCACCATCCATTAGTCGCGATATCACCTTTCGCTTTATCTCTAAACTGTTCTTCGCCGTTTTCATTAGATCGTCAAGGTGAGATATGAGCCCCATCTCGTCACCCTTGTGAAGGTAGCCCAACCTAGCGCAATTTATCGTTACAACGCCTATTGAGCCGGTCTGTTCAGCCGAACCAAAAAGGCTATTTCCTCGTTTTAAAAGTTCCCGTAAGTCAAGTTGTAATCGGCAGCACATAGAACGTATCATGTTCGGACTTAAATCTGAATTCACGAAATTTTGGAAATATGGAATGCCATATTTTGCAGTCATTTCGAATAATTTATCGACATTTTCGCCTTCCCAATTGAAGTCTTTTGTGATGTTATACGTTGGTATCGGAAATGTAAACACACGTCCTTTTGCGTCTCCTTTCGTCATGACTTCAATATACGCGCGATTTATCATATTCATTTCTTTTTGCAAGTCGCCATAGGTGAAATCCATTTCTTCGCCACCGATAATCGGATGGTCGCATTTCAAGTCATCCGGGCAAACCCAGTCAAAGGTCAGGTTGGTAAATGGAGTTTGTGTTCCCCAGCGCGTTGGAACATTGAGATTGTATATGAACGATTGCATTTCTTGGTAAACATTGTCGTAGCTCAAATTATCCTTTTTGATAAATGGAGCCATATACGTATCAAATGAGCTAAACGCCTGTGCACCAGCCCACTCATTTTGTAGCGTCCCTAAGAAATTTACCACTTGAGAAAATGCTGTTGACATGTGTTTTGCCGGCGATGCCTCGGCCTTGCCCCCAACTCCGTTAAAGCCCTCTTGCAATAACGTACGCAGAGACCAGCCAGCACAGTATCCACAAAGCATATCCAAGTCATGAATATGTACATAGCCATTAATATGGGCTTCGGCTATCTTTGAAGTGTAAATTCTGTTTAGCCAATAATTTGCCACAACTTTTCCGGATAAGTTCAATATTAGCCCCCCAAGGGAATACCCAAGATTCGCATTTGCTTTTACGCGCCAATCAAGTTGATCAACATATTCATCAACTGTGGAAACAGCATTTACGAACGATTTTTGCTCAGCTCTCATTTTTGCGTGTTGTTCTCGATACAGAATGTATGCCTTAGCTGTCTTCAAGTGTTTATTCTCGATAAGCACTTCTTCCACGATGTCTTGTATATCTTCTATTCTTGGGGCTGATTTGGGATGCTTATCTAGCAGTTTGTCAACCACTTTATAGGCCAGCGCTCGCGATTCGCTTATTCCAAATTCCTCTGTCGCAGTTGCTGCGCCATGTATGGCGTTTGTTATTTTTTCTATTTCAAACGGAGCGAAAGTTCCATCTCGTTTGATTACGAATTTTAAAGTTTGCTCATCATTATTTGTCATTTTCCCAACCTTTCATCTATTAAATTTATTGTATTTTCGATACCATACAGATCTATAAATGAGCCCATTCTTGGACCGCTTTCTGTTCCAAACAAAACTTTGTAAAGCGTTAAAAACCAATCTCTAAGACTCTCAGCATAAAATTTTTTTCCAACTTCGAAAATAGCATTTTGTATCTCATCTGCCGTGGCGTCATTCGGCATACCCCGAAGCGTATTGCACAGGTCAAGCATCGCCTCTCTCTGATTCTCTGTTGGTTTTTCAGGCGTTCTTGTTCCAACTACGAAATCGTTGTAGTAATTTATGGCATACCCTGCCATCTTTTTCATATATTCCAGCGTATCGTTTGAACAATCTTGTGCATACTTTTTTATAAATTCTACTAAAACGCTCTTATCGGCAGTGTTACACGCCTGTGCCAAATTCAATAGCATCGAAAATTTCAAACATCCATCATACTTTGGCGGATTTCCATTGTGTATATGAAAAACCGGATTATCAGGTTTCTTTTCATCTGGCTCGGTTTCGTATTTCGCCAAAGCATCAATATATTCGTCCATAGCATTCGGAATAACATCAAAATACAGCCGTTTTGCCCGCTTTGGCGCTTGATACATATAATACGCCAAGCTTTCAGAAGGTGCATATTTTAGCCATTCGTCCATTGATAACCCATTACCCTTGGATTTAGAAATTTTCTTACCTTCTTCGTCCAAAAACAGTTCATAAGTTAGGTTTTCAGGAGGAATACCACCTATTGTTCGGCAAATCTTCGAAGAGAGTTTAAACGAATCTATCAAATCCTTGCCATTCATTTCGTAATCAACGCCAAGTGCTACCCATCGCATTCCCCAATCAGCTTTCCATTGCAATTTGCAGTTGCCATCTAAAATAGAGATCTCCACTAATTCTCCGGTCTCTGGATCTTTGTATACTATCGTTGAACTTTCAGGCTTCGTTTCAACAATCGGCACTTGCAAAACTTTTCCAGTACGCTTACAAATCGGGAAAAAAGGGCTATATGTCTCGCGTCTCTCTTCGCGAAGTGACGGCAACATTATGTCCATAATTTTACTATAGTGCTCTAAAATCTTCCGCAAACAATCGTTAAATTGTCCCGATTTATATGCCTCGGTGGAGCTCTTAAATTCATATTCAAAGCCGAAAGAATCCAAGAAACGTCGTAACATCGCATTATTATGATGCGCAAAACTTTCATATTTTTCGAATGGATCCGGAACCGAGGTTAACGGTTTTTCAAGATTGTTAGCCAGCATATCTTGGTTTGGAACATTCGTAGGGACTTTCCTGAATCCATCCATATCATCTGAAAACACAATGATTTTTGCCTTTTTCCCTGTTAGCCTTCTAAAGGCACGCATAACGAATGTTGTACGCAATACTTCTCCGAATGTGCCAATATGTGGCAGTCCTGAAGGTCCATACCCAGTTTCTAATATAGCCTGATCCTTTCCAGATTTTTCAATCCTACTCGCAAGTTTTCTTGCTTCCTCAAAAGCCCAGGATTTTAAATTTTTAAACTGCTCATTCCCGATCATTTTTGTCCATCAAAGTTTTCCCTAAGCAACTCGATGATATCACTTGCGCCTGGAACACACAACAGAAATATTCTATGGGTAATAGAACTCTTGTTGAGTTTCTTATTGAACGCCCAAAAAAATCAGAAATCTATTGACTAGATACACCAAAACTCTCTTGAATCAAGCTACCTTGACGGTATTTACTCAACTATGGTATCCTATATACTGTAGGGGTTCAGAAAGTTGTAATTGTTTTGCGTGAGGTTTGTATGAGATGGAAACTTATATGCTCGCTTGTCATATTTGTAAGTAGCACTGTGTTATTTGCTCTAGTTATGCATAATTTTGAAATAGATTTAGAATACAGAGACTATAATCAATTTAATAACATCAATGACCAATACAGCCATATTCCTAAAGCTGTTGATGCTTTTGTTGAGCATTACCGTGCTCACATGTGGAGAATACGGAATTCTCACACACTTAGAGAGCAATTTACTGAGCAAGACAGGGAATTGGTAGATTACAAGAACTTGAAATACTATAGAACAATATACAGCTTGATTCCCACAGAGCTAGCTCGCGCTGTTTTTAGTATTAAAGGTGGTGCTGTGGAGTATACGGATAATGGCCAAGATGTTCTTGAATGTGTGGGAGATAACTATAAATCGATCGATGCATATGATCGCGCAAATTGGAACTATATTCTGCTGGTAAATTTAATAAACACAGCTATGAATTCGGCTGATAAATGGGATAGCTATGATAGTAGGAAAGATATACATTTTGTAGATGGTGTGGTGGCTGATGTATACAGTAGGGTCGTGAAGGCATACAACAAGAAAGCTAAATGGAATGCAGATTGTGACAATTTATTAAAAATTGCTAAGGAAGACATAAAGAAGTATGCCGGTGTTCTGTGGTTTGGAAAATATCTAAGACTGCTGAAAAATGAAAGGGATGCTGCGAAAAATATAAAAGCATTAGCTAAGCGTAGAGAGGATGATGCCAGAAAATCGAGCCGCTTTGATGATAATTGGGCGCAGAACTCTCGATTACGGCCAGATCGAGTAGCTACTTTGCTTGAGATGACGAATAATTTTGGTTTGTCGGAAATGACCCAAGATGACTTGGACCATGTGCGTGAGCTAGAAATTCAATACTCAGATGAATCTGATGACGAGATCAAATGGGGTATCAGCTTGCGATTCCGAGCGAATAAGAACGATGGATACTTGGATCCACGCAAATATTCATATTTACAATCTGGTGGTTATGTTCGGAGCGTAGAAGATTTTTGGGCAGTATATCAAGAACTTCCGGATAACAAATACATCTCTTACGCTCGACTAAAGCATGACAAAGAGCTGGGACAAAAAATAAGAAAAGCGATGCAATACATACGTTGCAAAGCTGAGGAAGGGCGCGATGTAAGTAAATACAAATTGATCATAAATATAAATAGCATATTGAATGAAATCCCATTGGTGTTCACGTCGGGGGATAGTCCATTATGGGTCACGGGGGAGGATAACGAGGATGACACATTCCCATTAAAAATTACTGATACATCTTTAGGCGGGATACCCGATGTATTTAGGTGGCCTAGTACTTATGCCCAAAATGCTGGCCTTAAAGAAAGAATGCAAAAAACATGGCAAGGACGGCTCGATGGATACATTAAAGAGCTAGAGGAAATCATATCAGCTAAACACAACGGTAAAGATATAAAAAAAGTTATCAGCGAACAGGTAGATAATATGAGATTAGAATGAGGAACGAATGTGCGTTATAATTACTTCTGATGTTGTTACTTTCCGGCTCTTGAGATGATATATCTTCATAGAGATGACTTGCCTGATGATTTTGTGAGATTGGTAAGGACATCGGTTGCGATAGATACCGAAACTATGGG
>CACYDS010000066.1 GCA_902773285.1 uncultured Pseudomonadota bacterium
TAAAGCAGTATGCGACTGCATTAGATTTAAAACAACATTTTACCCAGTTTTATGAAACAAAAATATGGTTAAAAAATGATGGAACGCCAAACATGCGGGAAAAGCTCCATCAAGGTAAGATACCAAATGATCTAAGCGAGACGCAAATTGCGCCAGCCGTGAAGATAGATCTCACAACCGAAGTGGCACAATGGCTTTTAAACAATTCCAGAATAAATATAGATAAGCTAAAAATACATAGTTGGCCCAATGAATACATGAATCTATACCACTATCCTGCTATAAAATTAAGACGAGTACTTTATGGTGTGGGCGTTCTATCTAACTGCATCATAATAGAATCTATCTGTTCTGGTGATAAGAGCTTTAGTGTAAAATGCGATCCAGATACGATATATTTAATAGATAAAGATGATACATTGGCAAATAAAAAAATTGCCCCAGACTCTACTGAACAAAAACAATTACGAACTGTTATAAACTATATTTATAACGGCAAGGCCCCAAATAATGTCAACAAAATATACTACGATGCAAAAGATGGATGGCAAATATCTTATAAATGATGTAACGCTAACTGTAAAGAAGAGAATTCCACAATGCGATTAATTCGTCGATAGGCTGCTATTGGTATAAAATCCGACAAAGATGGAAACGTCGAGCTTAGTAACAAGATTTTTAGAGAGATATTTTACGATGTCCAAGAAACGGCATCATCTCCGAAGCGAGACGAGAGCTAATGAGATTTGTTGTTCAATGAATGCGCTCCATATCGCCAACCTTTCTTTTGGCGCAAATTACCACATCGGGGCGTACATTTCGAATGTATAGATCCGGAGACATCTTCTGTCTCACTTCTGTTTGAACTTGGCCAATAAACTGTATGTGCAAAAGATCGGAAGTACAGAACACTTGAGGAAACTTAAAGTTAGCCAAAATTTCAAGAGTAGCAAATGGAAGAAGATTACCAATAACTTCTCGGGCAGCATAAAATTTATAAGAAATAAATGCAAATGGATATTTGGACAGCTGGGAACACTAGTCAAGGTTCATGAGCGGGCGCGCTTGAAAAAGTGGCAGGATGAAAACGACGAAGATAACGACGATTAAAGTGAAGGACTAAAAACGCAGACAAGTATTTCAGAAAAATGGATGGCAAGGAATGAATCCTCTGAGCACGTCTGTTGATTAAAATGTGATTCATCACATCTGTCTACATTTTGCAACCTCATGTTTGTCGCTGACCTTTACCAGGTTTTCGATACCGTTGGGCAGAACCTATTAACATTTTTATCTATTTGCCAATCCCCAAATTTTCCTAAAGTGGTTGCATCACTTCATTTTTATTCATTTAATTAACGAATAATTTTTCGTAAGTTTATGCAATAACTCTTGCCACTCATCAAAACTTATTTTCTTTGAAATAGACTTTTTCCTAAATAATTTTGTTTCTCTCCCATTTGGACATAGCTCAAAGCATCCATATATCCTGACAATGATATTAAAAACAGGCGAAGAATTATCTTTGAACTCATTGATAATTCTTCGTCACTATCCTTGTGCTTTGTAGCACAGGAGAAGAGTTACTCCACAGCCGGAGTTTCTGCACTTGCCTCGGTGGTTGCTGTTGCAGATTTTATTACAGCATCAGCTTCACTTAATGCGCTGCTCGCGGCCCCCTCAACTGTAGATTCGCCAGTCGTTACGGCTCCTCCTTCATTCATTACCGACATACTATCCACATTGCTATCTACGTTGCCTTGTGGCGCTGCCGGAGCAGCTGCCTCTGGGACTGGAGCTGCAGCTTCAGGGATAACATCTGTTACCAGATTTTCCACATCGCTTGCAGAAGCTGCTGGAGTTGTTGGGATTGTTGGAGTTGTTGGAGATACGGCCTCTTGTGTTTCGAGTATCTCAGGAATTGCAGGCACCGCCGGTACTGCATTTTCCGTTACCGTTGGTTGAGCTGTTTTATTTCCTCTTTTTCTAGCCTTAGGAAATTCTGGAATTTTCTCGAATACAACACCGCTACCAGATTCTCCCTGCAATTTATATTCTCTTCCTGGATTTTGAGTCTTCCAGAGTTCAACTGCCTTTTGGATAGACGACTTTAAGGAGTTAACGCCAGCATCTGTTACTTTGGATCCAGACAGGTGAATACACACCAATTTCCCTATTCCGCTAGTTTCTAATATGGCTGAAATCTTGGCGACGCCCGTATCGGAGACAGACGTTCCCGACAAGTTCAGGCTATATATTGAAGAAAAATCCAGCGCGTCTATAACATTATCATCGAGGTTTTTATTATCAGATAAGTTCCAAACAACACTTTTATTGTCTTTTTTGAACTGCGCGGCCCACTTCGACACAAACTCAAGGGTGACCCCAGTATTTGAAAGGTTCACATATAAGTTTGGAGATTTCGTACCAAATGATTTTGTCGCAATCAACTTTTGATAGTACTCCGCCATTTTCGCATCACCATTTTGGGCAAAATCTGTAACGTTGCTAAAATCGATCACAACATTCTGATTTTCTACCATGTTGTCAAATGCTTGTTCAGCAGTACGTTTTTCTTCTTTGATTTTGAACAAGTTTAGAATCGCATCCCACCACGACCTTTTTTTTGTAGTCTCAGCTCCTTGAGCTTGCGGTGTAACAGTAGTGACGTTAGAGTCCGTAACAGGCGTTGGGGCAACATCTGGAACCGTAGTTTCAACTCCTCCAGTACTAACATCAACTTCGCTGACGTCCTCTGCATTTAAGATCGGTGTATACGCTAAAAGCGTTCCTACTATCATTAACTTTATTTTATTCATTATAAATGATCTCCCCGTGGTCGCAAAATTTTCAACTTCACATAATTAGTCTATATAAATATCGTTAACATTTCGTTAATACAAGAGATATTTTTATTTGGCAGACGCTCACAACACCTGTTCATCAATGTTTGCAAAGAAGTTTTTGCTTGATCATGTAATGACATTCTTGTAATCCAGGATTACAGGTTGTTTTCCATTTTTTTTGCACATCAGTTCCCTTATTTTTTCATAATTTAAACTGTTAAATTCAGGCCAAGCAGTCATTACCACTAGGATATCGCTTTGTGCCACAGCTTCGTAAGGAGTATTTGTAAGATGGAATTTTTTGTTCTCTATAACGTCTTTAGGAATGCGTTCAAGGTAATCAGAGTTCGGCTTATAGGCAGGATCATACAGATAGACTGAAATGCCTTCACTCAAAAGTCTTTCGATAACAATGAGGCTTGCTGATTCTCTGATATCGTTTGTCTGCGCCTTATACGTTAGTCCAAATATTGTTACGCGTTTATAGTTTAGTGGTTCGTTGTCGATTATCATATTTATGATTTTTTCTGAGATCTTTCTGATCTGGTTTGTATTACTTTTTAGCGCCCCGTCCAAAATTTTCAAATCTACTCCGAGCGAATTCGCAAAATTTAATAAAATACGCATATTTCTCGGAAAGGATGAGCCTCCTATCCCAGGAGAAATCAATAGTGAGTTTGCCCCTAATTTTTGATCAATCGTCAAGCTTTTGATAACCACATTTATATCAGCAACAGTTCGCGCACAAATTTCTTTAATTTCATTTATAAAAGCCATTTTTGTTGCCGCAAGAGCTATAATTACGGAACGAGCAAGTTCAACAGATTCAAAATTCGCATAAATGATTGGAATTTCCAAATTAAGTAATGTCGCATATAGCGCCTCAATCATTTCTTTTGCCTTTAATGATTCTTTATTTAAACCAATAAGTTCTATATCAGGCGACATAAAATCTTTTATAGCCGTTCCTTCTCGCAAAAAGGTTGGATTAGCAATGACATCGTAGTCTTGGCCTACAATTAACTCAGGCCTTACAAATCTGATGTTATCAGCGATAATCGAACAAGTTCCAACTGGAACACTGCTTTTGATGAAAATCCCAACATATTTACCCTTCACAAGTGCGGAGGCAATTACATTTATCGTGCTGTTTAAAAGTGCCAAATCTAAATCAGTATCGATAGAAAGAGTTGTAGATACAGCGACCATAATCGCATCAGAATTTACAACCGTACCAGCTAAATCATCAGAAAAAACTAGCCGTTTGTTCGCAATATGTTTATGCAGTATTATATCTAGGCCTGGTTCGTATACTGTAGATTTCCCGATCTTTAAATTTTCTAGCCTTTTGGGATTTTGTTCGACTAAACAAACATCAAAGCCAAACTCGCAGAAACACACAGCCGAAACAAGGCCAACATATCCGCCACCAACAACTGTAATGTTCACGCGAAATCCATAATTCCTGCCGTCTGTGATATTATAACAAGCAGGATATTATTTATGCAATAAATATAAAATTTTATGTATTTTTCTCTATATGTCGTAGCAACTCCTATAGGAAATTTGCAAGATATTTCGTTGAGAGCGCTTGAGACACTGGGCCACGTAGATCATATTCTATGCGAGGATACTAGAGTTTCAGCGAAGCTATTACAGAATTTTGGTATAAACACTCCACTTATGGTTTATAACGACCATAATGCTGTTCGCGTTATCCCTAAAGTCATTACAAACATTCTGTCCCAAAAGGAAACATTTGCATTGATATCAGATGCAGGAACTCCGATGATTTCCGATCCCGGATATAAACTAGTTAACGCCTGCATAGAAAATAAGATAAGTTTCACTGTAATTCCCGGTGCCTCGGCGGTAATTTCTGCACTAGTTCTTTCCGGATTACCAAGTAATCGCTTTGCATTTGTCGGATTTTCGGACGCGAGCAAATTTGCAGAGCTATCAAAAATTAATGCGACATTGATATTTTACGAGTCTCCAAACAGGATTTTAAGCACCATTGAACAAATGCAAACTATATTTAAAGGTAGAACTGTTGCAGTGGTTAAGGAGATTACAAAAATGTACGAAACCTCAATTCGTGGTAATTTTGATTTTGTTATTTCTCACTTTAAAGAAAACGCCCCCAAGGGAGAATTCGTTATCTTGCTTTCTCCGCCAAAATTCTCTGAGACAAGCAGAATTGAGGAACTTCTTCCGCTCATTTCGGAACTTAACAGCAAGATTTCCAAAAGGGAATTGAGCGGCGCCTTGTCAAAGTATTCAGGTATTAGTAAGAATACGTTATATAACTATCTTATGGAGCATTGCAATGATTAGATCGATTTTATTTAATATTATCTTTTATACATTTTTTATATTATATATTACAATAATGTATCCGGTCACGTATTTTTGCTCTGCTGATATGACATTAAAACTGAGTTATCGTCCGGTAACTAGGTGGCTTTTATTTTGCTTAAAATACCTTGCCAAGATTGATTACAAAATATCTGGGATCGAAAATATTCCGTCAGGTCAGTTTATAATCGGTTGTAATCATCAGTCCGCTTGGGAAACATTTATATTTTCGATACTTTTCGATAATCTTGCTATAGTGATTAAAAAAGAACTTCTGAACAAGCCCATAGCTGGCCTGTACTTTAAGAAACTAGGCTGTATACCAATAGATCGTTCATCGCCAATAAAGGCTATTAAAACGCTTATGACATCCGGTTTTGAAGCATACAAAAGAGGCAACTCAATTCTAATTTTTCCTAACGGCACAAGATCTTCATCGCATGAGCTAGTGGAGTACAAAAGCGGCATTTATGCATTATACAAAACACTGCAAATTCCGGTCATACCGGCCCACGTTAATTCTGGCGAGCACTGGGCTCGAAATTCTTTTAGAAAAATTCCCGGAACTATACAGTTGGACTTTAAACATCCGATCACTCCGGGTTTAGACAAAACCGAATTTTTCAATAAATTTGAAAAAGAGATCAACCAATAGGTTGATAACACAAATGTTCCCATTTGTTACTCCTAGATCGCACGTCATTCACCAATCCACGTTTCCCAGAATTTGAAGAATTTCCTTGATTGTGAAAGAAATGTTGTGATATAAAGAGGAATATGTATTGAGTATTGATTGACGCGGAAAAAGTATGTTTGCTGTAGTAAAAACAGGTGGAAAGCAATATTGGGTTAAGCCAGGTGACGTTTTGAAAGTTGAAAAAATCGAAGCAGAGCCATCAAAGATTATAACCTTGTCTGATGTCGTCCTAGCATCGTCTGATAAAGGGGATATCAAAGCTAGTGAGGCTGAGTTGTCTGGGGTTGCCGTTAGTGCTGAAGTTTTAAAGCACGTAAGAAATAAAAAGGTAATCATCTTCAAAAAAACTCGTCGTCATAATTACAGACGCAAAAATGGACATCGTCAAATGATGACGGTATTAAAAATTAAGGATATAACTTTAGGAAAGTGATAGGAGAGAAAAATGTCTACAAAGAAAGGTAGTGGAAGTTCTAGAAACGGA
>CACYDS010000067.1 GCA_902773285.1 uncultured Pseudomonadota bacterium
CAAGTACAGTTCCACATCCTCCGGCTGATATTTAGCGGTCATACTCAGAATGACATCGTGCAAGAAACGGGATTTACCGGAACCGGTGGCACCGATAACAAAGGCATGATAGTGCTGCTTATTGACATCCATCTTGAAATAGAACGGATTGCCATCGGGAGTAAAGCCGATAGGAGCCACTATCTCGTTGTCGGTTTCCGTATAAGGCGCATTGATGGCGGCTTGCCAATCGTACTTGAATACTTTTTCGTGAGTAGTCGCTGCGTTGATATGCTCAAAGGCTGCTTTTGCCCAAACGGAGTTGTTGGCTATAGACATCGTAGTAATGAAACCACCTTCTTGCGAAGCATTCCACGGGTTAACCGTTCCTGCGCCAATCGTCTGATAGCAACCGGTGTGTTTTAGGATATGGTCTTGATCCTCCCGTTGTGCACCTTTCTCCGTGTTGTTTAGACCAATGAAATAGATTCCATACATAGGTCCCTTCTCAAAAAGCGGAATCAGTTGCTCCTGGGCTGATATTTCCGAATCGGGATCATCCAATAACACTACTATTTCGTATGGTTCAACGATCTTGCCTGCTATTTCATTCTCTTGCTCAATGGAATGACTATATTTGTCTTGGAAATCCATTACACGTTTGAGAAGACGGTCTAACAACTGGTGATACGCAGACGAAGACGATACTTTCTCGTACAACGATTCATGCAAATTCGCCGTGAAGAAATTGCCGAGCGGTGAGAGCTGCGTATTTACAAAACTGAGATGCACACTCTTGGGAGGAAGCCCCAAAAGAATACTCATCACCATGTGGCGATATATCTCTGTTGCGCGTTCAGCAGAAGATACATTATAATTAATGATGAAATTCTTGGCTTTGTTATCGGCTGTCTGCCAAGGTAGATAAGCAGGCGTATAGACATTCTTGCCTTGGAGATTGTCCTTAAAATATGCCACAGGTATATCAGGCATAGTCATTCGGTCATTCTCATGCAAAGAGATGGCATCGAAATATGCTGACACCTCTGCTGTGGATGGCAACGATTTTAGGAAGAACGGATAGATTGCCGGTTGCTGTGCGGCTAATTCGCGAAAACCATCTAGCATATCATCCGTTAATTGAATCCCTGCATTTCCTTGCGATGCCTTTGCAAACATTGCCTTCATCATGGTTTGCAGAGTAGCAGTAATTTGATTAGTTGTTTTCATCGTATTCAATTATTGCTCAACAATTTTGGTTCCAATAGGCATTCCTGAATTTTTTAACAATTCAGTAATACGCGTTTTTTGTCCTCTTGGAACAATTATTTCCTTTAAGTTTCTACAGTTTTCAAATATGTTCGGTCCTATATTTACGACCCCACCAGACATCCATATTGTTCTCAACTCACTACAACCACTAAATACAGAACTTCCTATCTTTGTCACACTATTAGGGATAGCGAGACGCATCATTTTATCGCAACCATAAAAAGCCTTTTTACCAATACTTGTGACTGTTTTAGGAATCTCGACCCCTGTTAATTTTAGTGTCCCATTGAAAGCATTGGGGCCAATTTGTTTGACACCATTAGGAATCTTAAAGCCTCCTTCAATCGCCCATTTCTTCGTCCATGCTCCTCCTTCCTCAAACAATTGCCATTTGCGCTCTTCTTTGGCTTTTGCAGCAGCACGTTCCTCCACCGCTTTCTTTCGTGCTGCATCTTCTGCCGCCCTGCGGCGTTGTTCTTCTTTTTTTTCAATATTACGCTGAATAACTGCTTCTGCTTGATTGATGTATGATTTGGCACTAGAAGTAGTAAAGGATATAGCTCCACCTAATAAACTACCACCATTATCACCAGACATAGCAGACATCATTTCCTCCTCGGTAGTTGAATTTAGAATGATAGACTTTATCTTGGCATATAACTCCTTGTTATATCCTGTGCTCTCATACACTCCGAAGTTCGGATCACAATCTCGTTTGATTAACTCAAGGAACCACTTAGCGGCTTGCTCTTGATTGATATATTCATCTACCTCCCCATAGATGTGCGTCAATTCATTCATTGCGGCTACGTCACCGCCTTCTGCTTGCGCGATTAACGCATTTAATTCATCGGTTGTCATAATATAGGATTATTTAGTTGTTATGTTGATATCTTTTGTTCGTGGGGCTTTTCTTTCATTATTTTCTTTTGTTTGCAACACTTTTACATGATAAGTGCCATAGACTACATCATTCTCATCAAATGGCATTTCAGGTTCACGATTATCCATCTTCTTATCTACATTTTGATATAGTTTACCACAAATTTTCTTGATTGTGGATTGTAGCTTAGATGGCAAACTACCTCTTGAAGGATTTTTCTTATCCAATAAACTATTTGCCCATGCTGGGACAAGTACTATATTCCAAAAATTTGTAAAGTAACGAGGATCAAATGCTCTGCCCCAAATATGCGATATAATATAATTTTGAAAGTCGGATGTTTTGCCGGCACCGATACTATAACCTGTATATTGTTTTATTAATCTTCGAACCTCTTTATTTCCATCATAGTCTATATTGATTAAAATACGAGTATTATCGCCGTCACAATAATAAAACGTTCCATCTTTTTCTTCTTGAGCATAATCACTAGCGCCACTATCTTTTTTTGTAGTTTTACGCGCTGGTATTTGGTTCTTATTTTGAAATAGTGTAGCTAATTCGCTTTGCCTTTTTTTAACAATATCTACACTAAAAAAATATGAATTTTCTATTGCCAGTTTAATAAACTCATTTGTTTCCAATTTATCTATTAGTGGGTCCATCCCATCAAAAATTTTTTTGTCGCTTTTCTTTGCCATAACCAATTCCGAACTAAGGCATCGGATTTTCCAATTGATTAGAATTTATGATCTGATAATTCATTTTTCACACTACAATATATCTTCAGTCCTTTCTTCCTTTCCCGCCATGCTGCACAATAGTTCTCGATTAAGTCACTGCCATTATTCAGCATGTCAAATTGCTCCAAACCAAATTCGTATTCTTGTGGCTGATAGAACAACCATTCCCGTAATACTTTATATTGTTGGGTGTCCACTTGGAGAAAATAATATAGTGTCATTATTGTGGCAACTGACTCCTCCATAAATTTGTACAACATAACTTGTTGTTTTTCTTTCTCTTTGCTAAGCAAATCAGGATCTATGTTTTGATATTGATTGTCGCACTTAACTCTACTGCCTTTTTCTGCTATTTTATTAGTACAATCCAAGACAGCATGAGATAAAGCATGAATAAACACCATGCCATATAATGCATAAAAAGTAGTAACTGGTTGAGAAGTAGTAACTTGTTGAGTAACATGAACACGTTTTTTCTTAAACAATTCCGTGGCATTCTTGATTCGTTCGGGATACAAAATGATTTGGTTCTCCTTGGAGTCATAATATCCAAAATATTCCATCGAAGGAAGATCTCCGACTTCTGCTTTTGGTAGTTCATCTTCTTTTGCAAAACGAATACAAAGTTCCTTTTTCGTCTCCGTTTTATCCGCCTGATACAGCTCTGGGAATTTCTTATTGCTATCTATCACATTGCAAAAGTGAGCAATAACCTCTGCGGTGATTAATTCTGCTCTTTCCGTGTAATTAACTTGATAAGTATGTAAAAGAGGGATGACAAAATCTTGTTCTTCTTCTGTAAGCCCTCCGATGTTATATACTTTTTTTAGGTTCTCTATATAGTCTAACCACTCTTTAGTTCCATGTTCATGACCAACTGGAGTATTAGTTTGACCTTGAGGTTCTTCATCTTCATAATTATCTAACGCAAAACGTACTTGGCTGTTGATTGCATCCAAACTATGATTATTACAGTTTTCCATATAAATTTTAGATTTTAAAGTTTTACTTATTCTTTTCCGGATTGCCTTGTCTCACACACATTCGAACGAATGCGGCATCCTCCAATATATTGTGAACTTATTATTTTTTGACCATTTGCCATTCTCCTTCTTCATCCGAAAATTGCGGATAATATTGCTCCGCCTCTTCAAGAGGCATGGCTTTGTCTAAATTTTTGAGGACGGATTTATAGATATCTATAAAAGTAACTTCATAGAATGGGTAC
>CACYDS010000068.1 GCA_902773285.1 uncultured Pseudomonadota bacterium
AAATCTTGAATTACGCTTTCTGGTAAATTAGCCTCTGATAATTTTGTTGTGGCAAAATGTCTAATACTGTGCCAGTAAAAATTCTCACCTAATATCTCTGAAAATTGATTTGCCCAACTATCTAACACATATACACTTATAGCTTCTTTCGGGTGACATTTACCGTCACGGTCAAATCTTGGGAAAAGCCAATCGCTCTTTAATCCAATTTCTTCACGTTGTTTCATCCATAAATCTAAATACGGTTGAAACGGTTTAGCAAGAGTATAGACATCCAACATTTTGCCGCCCTTAGTCAGCATCTTTTCGGGAGTCATATACAAAGCTCCTTCGCAAATCAAATTATCTTCATTAAAATAAGACACTTTGAATCGTGGAATCTCTGCTTTCCTTCTTGCGCTATTCATTGCTAACGATAAAGCACACGCTTTCATGTATTCTTCGTTTTTAACCAACGTGTTCAACAGTTTTTTTAATTGCTTTTCCGAAAAAACCGTTTTATCTCTAACTGGCACATCTGCCGGAGATTCAATCTTTTTAACAATTCCACGATAATCTTCATACTCATCATCTAAGATATTCTCAATGTAATTGCTTAATGATGATAACGTTGCTTTAACTGTGCGAAGTCTTTTTGACGACCATCCCCACTCTATACTACAATGGTTCTGGAACTTTATTAACTCTCGCTTCTTCAAATCTATAAATGATTTGTTATGGTTATTCTCAAGATTCCAAATCCAAAAAACGTGTAAGTTTGCTCGATACTGTTTGATAGTACCTTCTGATCTTCCGATAGATTGTAAATAGGCTAAAAATCCTTCCTCTAAATCTAAGTTCTCAGGACTAACCTTCTCTAATTTTTCAGGGGTTGTGATGTTGTTATAAACTGTTGACCTTCCTTTTTTCTTTTTCTTACCAGCCACAAATCTCACCCCTTCCTAATCAAACGATTTTCTCATTGCATCATCCAGTGTTTTTTGCATTTTCGACTCTGCCTTTTTCCAAAACCCTGGGCGGCCTTTAATGTGCGCAGTTCCGGCTTCCGCCGCTTCAATTACTTCCGGTGTAGAAAAATGGCTCGGAAGTCCTATTTCCAGAAATGCTTCGTTTGGCATTTGATATGCGTAACTCTGATCTAAGTAAGCATCAAAACTCACTTCTTTTCCACTTGAAGATATAGGAGATGTCTCTGGAGAATCGCCAAGTGCGCCAGTTCTGACATAGATCGAAGGACTGCCAGATGAATAAAACCCTTTTGTTTCGGTTCTCATAACCTCTAAAATATTATTCGACGCTTCATTCATACAATTCTTAATCTCGTTCATAAGCATCTTTTCTAATTGTTCCATACTTGTCGCAACTGGCATAGATCATCACCTTCAACCATCTGTAACATCTTCCTTTTTACCAGAGCTAATCACATCTTGAAATCTCTGCGACTTTCCGTAAGCATCAATCATCGCAGTGGCGAAATCTCCAGCATTGTCAACTTTGCCGACGATTTCAGAAATCTGCGCAATATTCTCCTCTGATAGAACATCTTCCAATGTACTTAGCACTTTAATAACCATTTTCTTAATACCTTCAACAATGTATGAAAATGAAGTTTTCTTAGTTTCGACAATATCAATAGCTGCCTCAAAAGCGTTAAGGAAATCAAAGTCAATACTTCTACCTAAACGATTATCTCCATTAATAGGTTTTATTCTTGCAATCGCATCATTAAATGCAGTAATAAATTCAAAGTCTTTTACAATTTCAATCATTTCAGTTGCGTCAACAATGCTATCGCCATATTCCTTTTTTAGTTCACCATCTTTGATACAATAATTGTAAAATTGCCGCATGACGTTTAGCATTCCAAATTGAGGTTGATATTCTCCATCCTCCCCAAAATAACCTTCTGCTAAATCTCTGACTAGCAAAAGAAAATCAATCATGCCTAATTCAGTATCAACTATCATTTCTTTCATTATTCTTCTCCTTATCATGGTTAGTATTTCTCATATTTTCAAGGAAACCAACCATATCATACTTAAACTTTGTTCTTGCTTTCTCTTGTTTGATTATGACAAAATCGAAACCGCCATCCTCTAAATCACGTAGAGTAAAACTTTTTTTCTGAATCGCGACAGAAAGTTTGTTAAACTCAGTTATATTTAAGAAGATGGTTGTTTCGATTTCTCGAAATTCTATGATGAATCCGCAGATTGTCCCGCTGTATTTCGACCATTCGTTTAATCCGCAAATTTGATGATAGTGTATTTGCCC
>CACYDS010000069.1 GCA_902773285.1 uncultured Pseudomonadota bacterium
GAGTTTAAAGATAAAAATGCTGGAGATATTATAACTTTTAAAGATACAAACCCAGAAACTTATAAACAGAAGCATTGGAATGCCGTTATTTTATATAACTATATCCATGAGGCTATTAATAGGAAAGATATTCGCGGTTGGGCTAATCAAAAGAATTGGGTAGAAGAAGATAATTTTGAGAGAGAGTATTGCAACCGTTTCTTTGAAGTAAATAAAGTATTGGAAAAGAAATTTGACACAATAAAAGCTTATTATGAGAATTACTATACAAATCCCGAGAATGGTATCAAGAATGCCAATGAATTGATCCAGGCTCTTCCTGGCAAACTAAATAATGCTATAAAACATATACAGGCTTATGTAGAAGCGCTTGAATTGGAGAAAGCTCTGTATAAATTTGCCTTGAACAAACTGATTTATGTTTTCACTTTAGATATTAGGCGTATAGCTCCTGATGTGGATGCTGAAAATTCTAATGATAAAAAACTGATATTTCGTAGATATTTCTACAAATTTGATGAGAATATCCCAGATATAAGATGGATATACGATCCAACCTTCAGTTATCGCGATGGTAAGCTGTTCATTGCAAAATTAGATAAAGCTGAAGAGAATTGGGATAAAGCTGCCAAAGATGGAAAAGGCGATTGGGTTCGTTCTAACGACCCCATCACGTATCTCGATATAGCGGAATGCCAAGAAAATGGCAAATGGCTGCTGGACCGGCTAGGATCGCTTCTCCAGCCACTGGATTTAAAAACAATTAAAAATTGGGCTCCTGAAGATGAAGCAGAGAAAAAAAGAAATAAATCTTCCAGTGACGAAGAAAGTGACGAAGACGACGATGATTAGAGAAGCCAATAAGACCTATTATAGGATTGTGTAGGTTCAAACAGATGTGAGACAGGAAACATCTCCTGCCGCACATCTATTTGCTAGACCTAGCTTACCTCACTCACTAACAAGCCAACTTTTGTCTAATTGGTTGTGAACTTATACAGGTAGTTGGATCAAGCTGCCGTGGTCATCGCGATGATATCATTTCGATGGCCTGTTGTGGAAAATGTGCTTGGTCCCAAGTGCAATAAATAAACTCAATAATAGTGCAGGCAGAATTACTATGCATTTGTCAAGACGAATGTCTGGCATAATGCAAATGGGCACGCATGATAAGAGCCAGGTGAACAATAGTTCAAAAAGCAAAAACACAGAAATGACATAACTTTTCTCCGAAAAAAAAACGCGTAGTTTATTCGCTTCGAACCCACACTCATACGCTGAAGATACCGGTGAATTGAAGTTCCTGCGAAAGCCAAACGAACAGAGCTTCGAAATTATTAATGCGCAGAGTGCAAAGCCCCCAGCTATTGCCACTATAAAAATAGCTGGAGCATTAGCGAATAAGTTGCACATCTAGTGCCTCTTTCTAAAACAAGCCGGAATATCTAACTCCTCAGAACTATCAGATTTCTGAGCATAGTCATTAGGCTCACGAACTACCTCAACTTTCTCCCTTTCTTTAGTTTCAGGGGATTTACGACGGCTTCTAGAAAAACGCTCGAAGAATGATGTCGAGCGTCTCTTTTCTTCTGTGACTGGCTTTTCAACATACTCATCTTCGTATGGTTCGGTTTCGTATTTTGTCTCGGATGTTACGTCATCCAGTTTTTGTTGTTCTGTCGCGGAATTGCCAATCTGTATGGATATTTCACTGAACGACTTATTTGGAATTTCATGTTTGTTCAAGCCAATCATTCCTGAAACTTCTCTATTCTTAAATGGATTATCTGAAAGCGATCCTATTCCAGTTGCTACGACAGAAACACGTATTTTCCCATCAAGCCTATCATCAAATGTTGACCCGAATATGATATTCGCATCAGAATCCACTTCCTCTCTGATGCGATTGGCTGCTTCATCAACTTCATATAGGGTCATATCATATCCTCCAGTGATATTTATCAAAATTCCGCGTGCTCCTTGCAAGGAAACATCATCCAAAAGCGGGTTGGAAATAGCTGCTTCCGCAGCATCGAGAGCACGGCGCTCTCCTTCAGCTTCACCAGTGCCCATCATGGCTTTACCCATTTCACTCATAACTGCGCGTATATCGGCAAAATCGAGATTTATAAGCCCAGGCATGATCATGAGGTCAGTCACACCTCTGACTCCGGAATAAAGCACATTATCAGCCATCTTAAAAGCATCAGCAAATGTTGTGCCTTCGTTCGCCAATCTGAACAAGTTTTGGTTTGGAATCACTAATAATGTATCGACGTATTGCTGTAGTTCTTCAATTCCTCCGTCCGCAGATTTTGCCCTATGGGACCCTTCAAATAAAAATGGTCTTGTTACAACCCCAACTGTCAAAATTCCGGCTTCTCTGGCTATCTTTGCGATAACCGGCGCCGCACCTGTACCTGTTCCTCCGCCCATTCCTGCGGTAATAAAAACCATGTTTGCGCCTTCAATATATTTCAAAATGTCCTCAGCTGATTCCTCGGCTGCGGCTTTTCCTACTTCAGGTTTTGAACCAGCTCCCAATCCTTGCGTTATAGATAATCCAAGTTGTAATCTTTGCCCTTCTTCGGTTAAAGATTGCGTTAAAGCTTGTGCATCAGTGTTGGCAACAAGGAATGTTACCCCCTCTAAATTGGCGCGTATCATATTATTGACCGCATTTCCTCCGGCTCCACCAACGCCGATTACAACTATCTTCGGACCCAAAACTTGATTTTCCTGCTTCGACATATGCTATCCAAAACCCACGTAGATGTATCTAGTATATGTGCAAACCAAACTATTTAAAATAATAAATTTTAGGTTGTATAAGTTCATAAGATATGAGATGAATGCACAAGTTTAAATTGCTGTAGGGATTGGCTTGGATTTGCATCGTTATAAAAACTATGTTAATCTATTCCTTAGAGAGGAAGTTTATGTATTTTGAAAAAATAAATGATGTTAAGGAAAAAAGTATGTATTTGTGGGTTATACTTAATTAATACGGCAATTATAGCTGCTTCTACTTTGAACGCAACTATCGCTAAAGAAAATAGTCAGGTAATAAATTCGTTACTTCAGGCAAATTGGAGGATTTATGCTTACAACATAATCGAAGAATCTCAATCGGAATTAAGAGAAAGATTTCAATTCAGCCATCAGGATATACAAACATACGAATTCAAACCTTGGTTTATAGACGAATACTATGATGAGTCGATAAAGCAAGTCATTGGAAAAGCAATTGCTGATTGTGTTACGAATATGAATGAATTCAAGGGTAAAAAGCTAAAGATTTAATAACGTTTGAAGGAGAAGACTATGAGGATCGTCCTGAGGACTATACTCAGGAGAACTGGAATGCAGTTGTGCTGTATGACTATGTAAACAAATATGTAAGAGGCAAAACAGGTGGCGTCAATGATGAAAGAAATCGCCAAATAATGGAGGAGTGTGGCAAGCAGTTAAGGACGTATTATTCAACTAAATATAGGAATATAAATCTAACATTACTGGAAAAAGCAATATCTCAAATACTTACGTATGTAAACGCTCTAGATATCGTTGGCCAGATGTGTAAATACAGACAATACGTGAAATATGTTAAAGGAGAAGAAAGTGTAAATTCGCAAGATCTAATTTATCAATACTGCTTTGAACCAGGAATAGAGAATGTATTTGAATTCCGTGAGGCAGCCTGCAAGTACGATTCCACCAGATATGCTAGGACGCGATGCAGCCCAATTTTTATATATATAAATGGTTCCTTATCTATAAAAGAAATTAGTGTTTACAATGATAAAAGAGTTCACGACACTCAGTATTCCAACGAAAGTCATGATATCATTTACGGTGCGGATATTTACAAGAAATTTAATTGGGTGGTGAGCTTATTTAAAGGTCTGGATATCAATGTTCTCAGAGTCTCGGAAGAAGAAAAAAGACAATACGAGACGAAACTTAAGTAAGTAGATAGGCGGTAGCTTGCATACACGAATCGTGAAGCAGCACTATAGTTACGTCGCTTAATACAAGATCATTCGCGTCGATTATA
>CACYDS010000070.1 GCA_902773285.1 uncultured Pseudomonadota bacterium
ATTTTTTCTTTTGATTTATCGTCAACATGTGCGTAAATGTTGGCGGTGGTGCTGGGATTACTATGCCCTGCCCACTTCGAAGCCTCAAGAATCGAAACGCCATTCTGTACCATCAGGCTAATATTTGTGTGTCTGAGCTCGTGAAGTCTGAGCCGTGGTAAGCCGCAAGCCTCGGTTAATTTGGGAACAGCGCGGGAAAGCGTGTCGGGCGCTATCAACTTACCGTCACGATAGGTACAGACAAAATCATCCCAATCATGGCAATAGCCGCTGACTCTCTGCCGGTGTTTCTGGTATTCCTTTAGTTGCGTGAAGTATTCGACTTGCGCATCAGACAAAGGAAAAGAACGGATAGAGGATTTTGTTTTAGCGCTTGCCTCGTAATAAAGATTATAACCGTCTTTGCCCTGATCTTTAATTACCCCTCGGATAGATAAGGTTTTAGCTTTCAAATCTATACAATCCCACTTTACGCCGATGATCTCACCGCGCCGCAAGCCAAACCATGCCGCAAGTAAAATCGGCGGCTCCATTGGCGTATCCTTTATAGCAGAAAGAAACGTCTTAAGCTGGTCATCTGTATAGGTGTTTGCGACATGCTTCTGCATCTTAGGAAGACGTAAATCATCAGACGGATTATAAGGGAGAACGCCTTCAGCAACAGCCCATTTTAAAGCGGAATGTATATTCGCGTGTTCGTGCTTAATCGTGCTGGCACTGACGTGAAAAACATTTTGCCGGAATTTGTAATAATCCTCAATCTTTTTGCGCGTCAATCCTGCAAGCGTTGTTCCTTTGTCTTCAAAATAGGGGATTACATTTCTTTCTATGACTTTTTTGTACCCGTAAAGTGTGGATTCTTCAACTTTGTCCTCCATGTATTCAAGCCACCGCCTAAGCCAGTCACAGAAAAGAATCTTATCCGCCTCTGTGGTATCGCTTAAAAGCTGCCGTTCGTATTCTCTGTAAATCTCACGTTCTTTTGCTTCAGCTTTGTACTTGTTTCCAATGATTGTTAATCCTGTCGTGATGTTGGTTTGCTTTCGCTTACCGCTTGAATCATACCACGATAGTCCGACAATCCAATAATCACCGCGCCGTTTTAATGTGGATCTGAGTTTTAAATCTGCCGCCGTCATTTCTTACCCTCCTCTTTCGTGGCGGCAATCATAGCGCTTTCATTATACCATATAGTAAAAGACTTCAGCAATAATCATCTCCGTTTATAGTTTGGAGAAGTACGCGCCCCATGCATGGCCTGAAAAGGAAATCGGGGACGCGGAGCGGGAGTTATGGCCGCTCAATATATTATTCTGGATCGCAAGGAAAATTCTTGTTGTTATCCGGTTTTTGGCTGGAAAACGAATAATCAGAATTCAGCTCGTCAAGTACCTTGAAAGCTTCAGAATGAGTAAGTATGTGCCATTTATCACCAACAAAGCCAGGAAGAAATAACCTCGGATATATGGGATCATTTTCATTTGCGTTATTTAAGAGTGCGATAACAAACAATAAAAGATAATAATATGATTCATTTTCGGGGTCTTTTGTTTTGCTGATTTCGTTCAGGAAAAATGTTTTCGTTTCATCGTCAATATGTTTTAAGGCAAATTCTTTTTCCCACTCGGGATCTGATTTCTCGGAAACGAAATTATTTAAAGACGATATAATATTTTCAAATATCGTTGAATCTTTTTTTGCTGGTATCTCTTTATATTGAGTCATCAAATATATAGCTTTAATAAGCATTTTAAGTTCTTCAAAAAATTGCTCTCGTGCTTCTTCGCTGTCTGTCTTATATAATGGAGCTATTGGAATATGTTCAATTATATCTTGTGTTGCCAGGCAAGGAAAGTTCTCTTTCGCCCACTTACGGATAAAGAGTATCCTTTCGATATAAAGCTGATAAATTTTGAGTGAAAGCGAAGAATCAGTATCGTAAATAGCATGATTCCAAAAGCGCCAGGAATTCGCAATTTTATAAGATTCGTTTTCAGCACAGGTTAATAAACAGTTCTCGTTATTTTGATCAATTAAATCAGCCATTGAGTTAGAAAGTATATTGCCGAATGCCAGGTCATCAAACCGTGTATAGCTCGAATCATCTTCGAATCCGAAATTGCCGTTTGCACCAATGGCTAAAATGCAGGGGATAAAATCATCATCTATTTTTACACGGCGATTTATGTAAGGAAATGACGCAACAAAAGAAAAAGGTGTACAGTATTCCGGGTGTTCGTCAATGTACTTTTTCGCGCGCCCCTCATACTTTAATGAACTGATCGAACCACTATATATTACAAAAATGCGTTTAGAAACAGTTTCAGCCATATCCTTATAAAACTTCATGG
>CACYDS010000071.1 GCA_902773285.1 uncultured Pseudomonadota bacterium
ATCAAGACAATAAGATTGCTCAAATTCTGATTATGGAATATTGTAGCTTCTTTTCTATGACAGTAACAGAATCTATGACAGAAGCTATTTTTTTCTGGATGGTTATCATTATGGGGATTTGCATTGACAGTTTTTATGAAAAGGAGAATGAAAGTGATTGGAATTGTAACACCGTTAAAGGTTAATAACTATGGGACAAAACTTCAAGCCTATGCAGTACAAAAAAAAATGTTGAAATTTGGATTTGATAGCGAGATCATTTTATATGACCGGAGCAAGGATCTTCGTATTTCAGTTATACTAAAAAAACTCTTCACGCCTCAAAAAAACATGCAAAGACTTAAAAATATAAAGAATAATAGACAATTAAAAAAACATGGGATAGACAAACAAATTAATGCGAGAAACAAGGCAATAGAGTCTCTGGATGAAACATGTTACAGATGTACGGAAATGATAAGGGGATACGATAATCTTATTTTAGCGGGAAAAAAATATTCGGCAATTGTTTGTGGAAGTGACCAGGTGTGGAATCCTGCCGTTATTGGTCCTGGATATTCAAGTGTTGAGTTTGCTTCAAATACAACGAAGATTGCGTTTTCGCCTAGCTTTGGTGTAAGTGATATTCCGGAAAAAATGTTGCCGCACTACCGATCTTTTTTGAGTGACTTTTTATTTCTTTCCTCGAGAGAAGACAGTGGCTCCGAATTGATAAAAAAGATAACAGGAAAAGATGCACTGGTAACCGCCGATCCGACGCTCACTTTGGAAAGGGATGACTGGGAAGAGTATTGCCGGTATTCAAGAATTCAGATTCCACAAAAACCATATATATTTTGCTATTTTCTGGGTAGTAGTGCAGAACATAGGAAAATTGTTATAAAACTGAAACAGATGATAGGGTGTCAAATTGTGACGCTACCACATTTTAAAAGCTATGTATCTGCAGATGTGAATTTTGCCGATCATGATCTTTATGAAGTTAGTCCAGCAGACTTTGTAAAGTTGATTGCAAATGCGAAATATGTCTGTACAGATTCATTTCATGGAACGGTATTTTCTAACATTTTTGAAAAGAACTATTTTGTTTTCGAGCGTTATCAGCAAAGCGACAATAAATCTACCAATAGCAGAATCTACTCGCTTCTAAAGCTATTAGGTACAACAGACCGATTAATAAGGACAGAACAAGCACTGAAAGATTCTTACGAGAATCCAGTAGATTATACTCAAGTAAAAAGAAATCTTGCGGCAATACGAAAAGAAACAGATTGTTATCTAAAAAAAGCATTGGGTACTGTGAAAAGAGAGGATTTAAGTCATGTTTGAACCACTCGGTGATAAAGAGTGTTGTGGTTGTCAGGCCTGTGTTGAGGTTTGTCCAAAAAAATGTTTGCAGATTGGGACAGATGAAGAGGGGTTTGCTTATCCAATAATAGTTGATGAAAAGAATTGTATTCAATGCAATTTATGCAACAGAGTCTGTCCCATAAAAAAAAATAAAATAATACCACAACTGTTTAGGAAAGCATATTATGGCTATTCGACGGATGAAGGAGATTTATTAAAATCATCTTCAGGAGGTCTTTTTGCTGTAATTGCAAAAGAATATCAGAAAAAGGGTTATTATATTTGTGGAGCTACTTATACAAATGATTTCAAAGTGCAGCATCAATTTGTAGCACCAGATGAAAATGTGGAAAAAATCTTTTCCTCAAAATATGCACAAAGTGATGTGGCAAATACTTTTGCAGAAACCAAGCGACTTTTGAACCAGCATAAGAATGTGTTGTATAGCGGGTTGCCTTGTCAAATTGCAGCTTTGAAATTATATTTGCAGTCAACATACGATGGGCTAATAACAATTGACTTATTGTGTTATGGCGTGCAATCACCTAAGGTGTGGGATTATTATCTGAATTCCTACCATAAAGGAAAACAGCCAAAGAGTATTTCTATGCGATCGAAACATTATAGCTGGAAAAGATACGCTATGGAGATTGAATTCTCAGATGGAACGAAATATATAAAATCTAAAAACAGTGATCCATATTTGAGGTGTTATTCCAAGGGATTGTTTGTACGTCCGAGTTGTTACAATTGTCATTTTAAGGGGTTCCCAAGAGTTAGTGATCTTACTTTGGGAGATTTCTGGGAAGTTAACGAGTTATATCCTAATATTCAATCTGATAAAGGAGTCTCTATCATTATTCCAAATAATGAACGCGGAGAAGATATCTTAAAAAATATCGAAAGTAGTATATGGTATGATGAGATTGATGTTAAACGCCTGAAAGAAATGAATATCCAGTATTTGAAACCATGCAATGAAAATCCTAATAGGCGCGCCTTTTTTGTGGGAGTGTCAAAGCAAGAACGATTCGAAATTTTGGCAAAGAAATACGCCCAAAATTCACGAATTAAGCAAGTTACATACGGTGTGAAAAAATTTTTGTATCGGAGTGGTTTATGGGAAAATATGAAACCATTTTGGAATCTATGCAAAAATATAGTTTCTCCTAAAAGTAAGCGAAGGTAAACGAAAAAATGGATAGAAATGTTGAATTAGTAAAAAATACATTGATTTTAAGTATAGGCACATTTGTTCCAAAACTTATGACATTAATTACACTGCCAATTTTGACTGCCTGCTTAAATACAACGGAGTACGGAAATTACGATTTGATACTTTCACTAGCTAGCTTACTTATTCCAGTTTTAACTCTACAAATACAGCAAGCAGTTTTTCGACACTTGATATCAAGCAAGAAATTTAGGGACCAGAAGATCTATATTACAGTGTCGTTACTTTTTGTAGTACTGTCATTCTTGATTTCTGGACCAATTATATATTTATGTTTAGGAATAGCAAAAATAAAACCTGTGTTGAGAGTCTTAATATGTATTATGCTTTCAACAGAGGGGATATACTATTTAATCGGTCAAATTGTGCGTGGTTTGGGAAAAAACTTGAAGTATTCGTTTAGCGTGATTGTGTACTCTGTATGCAATATGATTTCTATTGTTGTACTAGTATGGATTATGCGAATGGGGCTGATAGGTGTAATTATTTCATTAAGCATCGGCTACACAATGTCGTGCGTTTATATGCTGATGGTTGCAGATATATTTAAATATTTTGATATACGGTGTATATCAATTGATTATCTGAAAGAATTATTATATTTTTCGGCGCCTATTGTCCCAAGTTCTATTTCGCTTTGGATAGTTAATTTGTCAGATAGAATTGTTGTAACAGCTTTTTTAGGCGCGGGGGAAAATGGTATCTATTCTGTCGCAAATAAGGTTCCGCAGCTTTATTCTACGGCATATAATATTTTTAACTTGGCTTGGACTGAAACCGCCAGCCGTGCGCATGATGAGGAAAATCCGGTTGAGTATTATAGCTCGCTATTTAAAACGCTCTACGACTTTTTAATTGGTATAATGCTGGTTCTAATTGCAGTCACGCCATTGGTATTTAAGATTTTGGTAAATCAGCAATTTGAGGAAGCCTATATGCAGGTTCCTATTTTATATTTTGGAGTGTTTTTTAATAGTATTGTTCAATTTTATGCTGGAATCTACATTGCCTATAAACGCACAAAACAAGTGGGTATGTCCTCGGCAGTGGGTGCAGTTATTAACTTAGTTGTAAATCTATTGTTTGTGAAAACGATAGGTCTTTATGCGGCCTCTGTTTCTACAGCCGTATCCTATCTTGTCATTGCGATGTTTAGAGCATATGATCTAAACAAGGTTATTAAGATTAAATACTATATCGGAAGAATCTGTGTGGGATTAGTAGCTTTTATGATGTCTGTTGCACTATCTTATCGACACACAAGTTGGTCTGTCCTTAGTTGCGTTGTAATTGCAATTGTATACAATTTGGTTATGAATCGCGACATCATACGGAGTTTTATAACTATGTTAAAAAGAAAAATGGGGGTGAATTGATGGACAGAAAATTACAAGAAATAATGATGGAGGACAAAAAAGCTAATACAAATAATAAAAAGACTAGATCCTATTTGTATTATTATAGAAAAGCACAGTGGTATAAAGATAGGTCAAGAATTAAGTATGTGCGGAATAAGTTTTTGCTGTTGCTAAAGTTTAGATATACAGGAGTTGAACTTAAAGAAACAATACATGTTGGAAAAGGGCTTCGACTTCCTCACTTGCAAGGAATAATTGTATCTGACTATGCAACGATTGGTGATTACTGTACAATTTATCACCAGGTTACTATTGGTTCAAATGAGCATAACATTGAATATAGGAATGCACCTAAAATTGGTAATTGCGTGTACATTGGAGCAGGCGCAAAATTAATCGGAAATATTGAAATTGGTGATAATGTTATAATTGGTGCGAATGCGACGGTAACTAAGAGTGTTCCAAATGGAATGACTGTTGTGGGAAACAATATTCTCTTAAAAACAAGTGTGAAACGAAATCCACATCCCTGCCTAGACATAGACTTTGAATGAAAAGTCTAATCCCCCAGCTATGCTGGGGAGAATAGAGTAGTCGGAAGTGGTGAGGATAACAAAATAAAGCCTCCTGTGATAGAATGAGAATGGTGTCGCAAGCCAAACTCAAAATCAAAGGAGGCGGTCCAAATGGACAATAAAAGTTTATCACATACTCGTTGGAAATGCCAGTATCACATTGTGTTTATTCCTAAATACCGAAAGAAGGTATTGTATGGGAGAATACGCAGAGATGTCCGAGAGATAATAGCAACTTTATGCCAGTATAAAAATGTAGAGATAATTGCAGGAGCGGTATGTATAGATCATGTACATTTAAGCGTAGCAATTCCACCAAAACTCAGAGTATCAGATTTTATGGGGTATCTGAAAGGAAAAAGCACATTAATGATTTATGACAGGCATCCTGAGCTGCAAAGTAAATGGGATAAAGCGTTTTGGGCTAGAGGATATTATGTTGAAACGATTGGCAATATAACAGATGAAGCAGTTCAAAAGTATATAAAAGAGCAAGCAGAAGAATCGAGACGAGAAGATTCGAGTAGTACCGCTTTATAGCGGGCCAGCAAAAGTGCTTGCGATACCGCCCTTTGGGGCGAGCAGTAACAATAGCCCTTCGGAGGGCTAATAATAAACCACCAGTTGAACTGGTGGTTGCTAACTAGCGGTAATTGTCAAGGTAGTTGTCAGCAAAAGTTGAAATTTTTTCTTCATTCAGGTTGCCCCATCCTACTCTGCACCTGATGGAATTATCAATGGCAAGCAGCTTCGCTGATGCAAGCATCCATTGACATTTCCATCAGGCTCAGAGTGTAAGATGATCAACCAGAATAAATGAACATGTGTGAGACTTCTGTCTCAAAGGCCTACCGACGATATCCGATCAGCTTCTGTTTCTGGGTTTAAATACACCGTGTCCGGCAAGCTCCAGTCGCGTGTTGCACGACCATTCCAACGTTCCGGGTATTTCTCTTTTGCAGCTTCATAAACTTGATGCCGCTTTTCGAGGATTTCTTGCGATTGACCGCTTCTTCGTTGATCCGGAGTAAGAAATTTTAGCCCACTGTGGTGATGCTCATAGTTGTACCATTGGACAAACAGACTTACCCATTCGCGTGCTTCCTGCAGCGTTGCAAACCCTTTCGGCTGATAGTCTGGTCGATACTTTAGTGTTTTGAATAGACTCTCTGCATAAGGATTGTCGTTGCTTACACGTGGTCGGCTATTCGATGGTGTGATACCAAGCTGATACAAAGTGGCTAACATAGTAGCACCTTTCATGGGCGATCCATTGTCCGAGTGTAGTACTAGCGGTTGCGTTGTCAGACGTCCCTGCTTTAGACAGATCTGTCGGATTAGTTCACTGGCATGTTCTGCACTTTCCTCTTCGTAGACTTCCCAGCCGACTATGCTCCGGTCATAAAGATCGGAAAAAAGGTACAGGTAATAAAACATCCCCTTATGTGGACCATTCAGATAGGTGATGTCCCACATGTACACCTGATTTGGGGCTGTTGCGCTATAGGTAGTCGGTTTCTTGGATTTTGGAGCTTCGCTCCGTCCACGATGATTCTGCATTTTTTCTTCCCGCAGAACACGATAGAAGGTTGATTCAGAAGCGATGTAGGTTCCCTTATCTGCAAGGTCTGGCACGATCTCACACGGTGCCTTGCTTGCATACTCAGGTTGGTTACAGACCTCAATGATTTGATGCCTTGCCTCGGCTGGAAGCTTATTTCTTGGATTTGAATGATCTGCGTTTGGTCGACCATCTTCATAAGAGTCTGTCTTGATTTTTCTGCTTTTCCAACGATAATAAGTTCGCTCTGTCAGACCAAGTCGTTCACATGCCTTTTGGCAGGAGGCACCGTTTGATACTGCTTCATCGATCAGCTCTACTGCTTTTTCGCGATCTGCGGCGCTAATCATTCGCCCTCTGGCTCCCCCCAGATCGCATTTGCTTTTTTTGACAAAACGAGTAATGCAGCGGCTTCTGCAAGTGCCTTTTCTTTTCGTTGCAGTTCCTTCTCAAGCTTTTTGCGTTCCTTTTCGGAATCCTTTAGTTCGCGGTTGAGACGGGCTGCTTCTTTGGCAACACCGCCGTTGGCATTCAGGCAGGCATCTTTCCAAGCTTTGATCTGCTCAACATAAAGTCCTTTTTTACGTGCATACTCTGCAAGCTCCATTTCATTCATACTTGCAGTTTCCACAACAATAAGGAATTTATCTTGTGTACTCCAATCATCAGGAAGGGCATCCGTTCCCGGCGCTGCATAGCCATCTCTTCGAGCCTTGTCACGCCAGTTTCGCAAGGTCTGCTCTGAGATGCCTTCCTCCTTTGATATTTTTGTGATAGATTCATTGTTAGGCGGAAGCATTCTTCTGAGAAGTGCATCCTTTAATTCTTTACTGTAATTCATGGTGAAAGCTCCTTTCCGTGGTAGCTCTATTCTACCACAAAAACTTCTATCTTTCACTGACATGTATTGTAACATACAGGGCTAGTATTATTGCACACGTCTACTCACAGTGCTATACTAAAACCATAATACATAATAGAAAGGCGGATATCTTATGCCCAGAACCAAAGGTAGCAAAAATCGTCCCAAGTTTACCAACGACTTCGCATCCCAGATCGCAGAGAAGCAGGAGGCTATCGCTTCCCTCACTTCGGAAATCACTTCCATCACCGCCAACATCGACACTCTGAAAGCTGACCTGAAAGAGAAAAAGGCCGCTCTTAAGTCTGCCCAGAAAGAACTGACGAAGCTGGAATCCAAGAAAGCCGCCGAAGCCGCCAAGAAGAACGAAGCGGAAGCCGAGAGTGTGGTTAAGAAGCTGCTGGCCAGCGGGATGAGCGCAGATGAGATTCTGGAAAAGCTGAAATAAAATAATGCCGTGTGTGGAACACAGGCTCCTCCCGGAGCTGAGGCGCACTCGGTATTTTTTGAAGGTTGATATATAGTTTGTGACGAAAATAAAAATTGAATAGAAATAAAAGAAATGGAGCGTGAGAAAAATGAACTTATCTAAAATACACCACATCGCGATCA
>CACYDS010000072.1 GCA_902773285.1 uncultured Pseudomonadota bacterium
GTTAGTATTTTAATGGAGTTCGTAGTAGAACTTCCGACGTCATGCAATACTAGAGTTCACTTTCCTTGTGTCTCTTTGTAATCCTCCCCAAGCTATGCATGGCGTCGTTTTTTTATATTCCGTAATTTGGAATATATATCAACCGAATAACTTACTTCTAGCTATTTTTTGAAAATTAACGATCCGTTTGTTCCGCCAAAACCAAAAGAGTTGTTCATGACGTACTCTATTTCTCGTTCTTGAGGCACATTAGGTGTTAAGTTTATATCAAATCCATCATCTGGTTCATTTAAATTTAATGTGGCGGGAGCTATGTTACTATTCAGAGCTTTCAGGCATACAATTGTTTCAACCGCTCCGGCTGCCCCCAGTAAATGTCCCATAGCTGACTTAGTAGATGACATATTCAGCTTGTATGCATGCTCTCCAAAAACTGTCTTTACAGCATTGATTTCTGCCGCATCTCCAGCCGATGTAGACGTTCCATGGGCATTTATATAATCCACTGCTTCGCGTGATATACCTGCGTCTTTAAGAGCTCTATTCATCGACAAAATTGCACCAGAAGCATCGTTTGCCGGAGCAGTAATATGATAAGCATCACATGAAGCTCCATAACCAATTATTTCGCCATGAATATGAGCATTACGTTTTTGCGCAGATTCTAACGTTTCCAATGTCACAATACCAGCGCCCTCGCCTATTACAAATCCATCTCGCCCCTTATCCCACGGCCGTGATGCGGCTTCAGGCGTATCGTTGTATTTTGTTGACAGAGCGTGAGCTGAAGAGAAACCGGACACTCCAAGCGGGCACACAGCGTATTCAGCCCCACCCGCCACAGCGTAGTCTGCATATCCATCTCGAATATACCGAAATGCTTCACCAATGCTATGAATTCCAGATGCACAAGCAGATACAACGCTATAATTCGCGCCTTTCAATCCGTACTTTATGGCAATATGCCCAGCCGCCAAATTAACTAAAACAGATGGTATAAAAAATGGATTTACTCGTCGTGCACCTTCATCATGTAACGTAACAGACGTGTCATATATCCTCGAAATACCGCCAATACCGGAACCAACAAAGACTACGGTATTTTCCTTTTGCCTCGCATCAAAGTTGATAAAACCGGAATTCCCTAAAGCCTGAGAAGCCGCAGCTACGGCATATACAATAAATTTGTCAACTCTGCGTTGCTCCATTGGTGGCATATAAACATCGGGATCGAAACCCGCTTCTCCGAGAGAAGGGACCATCCCCGCTATTTTAGAGGCCATGCCGGTCGTATCAAATGTGTCTATCCGTCTTATGCCACTTTTGCAGGCGATAAGATTATTCCACATTGCGTTGACATCACATCCTAGCGGGGAGACAACTCCCATTCCGGTAATTACAACTCGTCTTTTCAATCTATCCTCTATTTTTCAATGGAATCAAGATACTTCACAGCCTCAGCAACTGTAGCTATTTTTTCTGCTACATCTTCAGGAATTTCGCAATTGAACTCTTTTTCGAACTCCATGATAAGCTCAGCCTGAGCTAGACTGTCCATCCCTAAATCGTCCTTAAACGTGGCATTCTCAACAACTTTTGCCGCATCGATTTTGAGATTATTGACGATAATATTTTTAACTCTTTCTAATGTATCCATTACTCGACGTAATCTTTAAAACCATGTCGAGATGATACCAAAAAGAGATTTTTCATGCAAGTTTATTATAAATAAGAAAAAGGGCGCCATATAGCAATGTAATGAATCTATCAATGGAGCCGTCAATGCAGAATCTTGCAAAAATAGCTGTGAATATTGCTATCCATGTCTAAATTCAAATAGATACAAGGCAGGAGATGTCTTCTGCACCATACATTAGAAATGCGCTCCCTAATGGGGATGCAGTAGATGCATGCAGGAATAGACAAGCACAATGTTGCATAAACACGATATAAGTGATGAGATCATAGGTTGATTTTTACCGCTTTTCTTTCATACCTCAAACTTCCTGTAGATATTTACATCCGCGAGCCTCACAGTTTTTTATGATTTTTCGTTTTGCGCATCCAATGGATCTTATGACGCATTTTCATCAATTTAGTCGCTATGCCAAATTTGATAGAAAATTTTAACAAATTTAATTAAAAATGATATAATGATATAAAATTTAAAATTGTATGGATTGTTGTGCACTTAGCTTACAAAAATAGTAGGAAATTGCTGGAGATCTAGAGATGTATGTTTTGAAGGAGAGAATATGAAAAGAGCACTATTAAAATATATGCTGACCTTGTCCTTAGGTATCAACCTTGGAAGCTCTGTTGAAGATAATATTAACAATGAACAGATAGAGAACGGAAAGTACGAATCATTTAGCGAAGCTAAAGACAGTTCAATTATATGTGAACAATGTAAGCAAAACGAAATCATTAATACTAAGCAAGAAGTTGTAACGACACAGATTCACAGCGAGATAAATGAAGCAATAGACAATAAAAATCCAATCGACCTTGGTGAAGAAGAACAAAATATTTCCACAACGCAGCAAGAAAACTTGTTAAACAATATACAAAAAACGCAATTGAGTGCCATTCCATCATATAGGAAGCAACTGGTCCAAATAGTAGAAACTAATAGTCTTAAACAGGTATGGCAAGAGCTTGATAAATGCCATATAATAGATGAAAATACCTTAGCTGTATTGGATATAGACCAAACTATTTTAAAATCCGAGGAAATTACAATATCTCCGCAATACCAAGAACAGTGGAAAAGACTGGAAGAAGTATTTGAAACAAAATATCCACAATACGTTACACTACGCGATTTTTATATTGATATCTTTCGTAAAGAGCACAAAGAAATACTAACCGAAAGCATCTGGAAAGAATTTATACACAATTTAAAATCTCGAGGAGCAAAGGTGCTTGTTGTTACCGCCATCATGAACGACTATCTGGTTAACGAAGACCTAGAACCAACTGAAACAATGTGGGTCGAACTACGTCACAAGCAATTAAACGATGCAATAGACAATAAAGAGCAAACTATTACAAATGTGTTTGGGGAGAACCTGCCATCATCATTTTGGCTTAAAGAAAAATTAAAATCTCCGTACTATTTTAATGGAATATTGACCACGCAACCATGGACAAAGGATCAGGCCTTGTTTGAGCTACTATCATACTGGGGTAAGTGGGGTGATTGGCACCCAAATAAATTTATAGCTATAGATGATCAAGATTACAATTTGGCTAACTTTACTACGTTGAGCCTTGGCACAGAGATGACATTTATAGGGTATAAATTCACAAGAGCAAACGATATACCATATGGATACGAATTTGATCCCAAAAGAGGATTTTTTCAACAAATGTATCTTGTCAAAAACAAAAGATGGTTAAACGATGAAGAGGCAGACAAAATGCTCAAAACCTGCAGTGACGAGGAAAAACAAAAGTTGGAAGAACTAGTGAAACTGTATAACGAAAAACAAAACTCTAACAAAAAAAATAAAAAAAGCAAACACTGCCAACAGTACAGCTAATATAGAAATATTGAATATAAAGGAGAAAAAGGAAAATGAGTAAAAAAATATGTATGCTACTGGCGCTGTCAGCTATCACAATAAAAGCTGGAAATGTGATTGCTGGAGAAAATTCAGTTTATGGTATTCACGAGGCAAAAAGCGTTGACGAAATGCAGAAAATAATCGATCGATTAACCACAACAACTGAATTTGATGCAAAAAAAACGATTGGAATCTTCGATGAAGACAACACATTGGTATACCGATATGGCCCTGAAGTGGGAAATGGCGATATGAAACAGTGGTCGCAACTTGCACTAAAAATTCTTGGCTCTGAAAAAAATAAAAACAGCATCGGGAAATGGAAACAAACGTACTACCGGGATCACATAAAGCTCTTGGTGGATCAGAAATTACCTGAATTCGTAAGAGGATTACAAGATACAGGAATTAGATGCGCAGTACTCACCTCCAAGTTAAATGAAGACCTAGGTATCGACACTGAAGGAAGAAGAACAAGTACGCATGAGATCTATGATCAGGAGCATAAAAACTTCAATTTAGATTTTGGGATTGGATGGAACAATTTGCCGTCCACAAAGTTAAACAGAAAAAGCAGAGGTAACCTGCCGGACTGCATTGATGGAGTAATATATGCAGGTAAGTCACAGAAAGTAGATACATATAGATATCATAATAAAGTAATAGCCCTTCATAAATTTTTAGAATATGCAAAAATGAACAGCAAAGAACAGACTTTAAAGACAATTATAGCTATTGACGATAGATTGTCAGAAATAAAGTGCCTAGGAGAATATGCATCTGACAATAACTACCACTTTATTGGTATTGTCTTTAAAGGGTATGAAAAATTGCCACGACCACTACCATTTGATGAACAGTATGAAAGAGAGCGATTACTTCACTTAGTGCAATGTAACGAATGGGAGCTTCCTCAAGGAGCAGAGTTATTCTATAAAGATGAGAATGGCATATGGTATTTAAAAGAAAATACAACATCTTTCATGGATTCAACACTGCAGAGCTCAGAGAGTGAAACCGTTTGCAAATTCTCTAAGCCGCAGGGCAAAATTGATCTAAATGGTGATAAATCATTATACACATTAAAGCAAAGTCCATGCGAAGTTACTCCATGAGTCACATGTATCCCGATAAATCCTATTTTGGCATCGCCGTGACTTGGAGTTTTAACCCAAACACCGACGCCCTTATCTGATGTTGTTCCAGTGATACCGAAGTCCTTTAAAACATCAATTATCCATTTTTCTAACATAACGACGTATTCGTGAATGTTGATGTTCCGCTTTTTTAAATTAATTATCGGATAGATGACAAGCTGTCCTGGAGAATGTACGGTAATTCTTCCTCCTCTGTTGGGATAGTAAATTGGCAAATTAGGTGTTTTTAAAAAATCTGTTTTTTTAAAGCTTTTGCCTGCAGAGTAAATTGCTTCATGTTGTGTAAAAAATATGCACTCATCTTTTCCATTAAGAACATTGTCGACGGCAATATCCATTTCTAATAAAGCGACAGGATACTTTGTTAAACCCAAATCAATAAATCGCATATTGGTAGTATTTTCTATAATAACAAAATCTTAGGAAAGATTCCACCAAGAAAAATGGCAAAAAATAACAGAAATATGGCAAACTTTTTGTGTGTATCCAGTAAGTATATTTCATTTGCAGACGCTTTCCAAAAAGCAAAATTGTCATTATATATATGTATAACATAAGTAATTGAAATAAGTATCAGCAATCCAAAAGAAAAAGCATAAAAGTGCGACACCCTAACAATTGATTGAAATGTAAGAATTTCCGAAATGAATCCCCAAGTGAACGGAGCAGATATTAGACAACCGAAAGCAGCGAATGTAATTGTTTTTATATTTTTAGGCACACCTCCTGTCATTGATTTGATTTGCGGGATTAGTCGTGTGTTATATACTTTTTCGATAAGATGTGACGCAAAAAACAATACAGGCATAAGTAGGCTATGCCCCATCACGGCAAAAGTAAATCCGTTGTTTTTCATCTCACCGAGCATAATCAGGAAAGCTGAATTTAGATGGATTATCGAAAAATGCGCAAATATTGATTTTATATCCTTTTGAAATAAAAGTTGGGCCGTTGCGAAAGCTATGCTAAGCATAATAACAAATATGACCAAATGAATACTTTCCTGCAAAGTCCCCATAAGCAAAGGCTGGATAATTCGAACAATCAAAAGTGAGCTGAATTTAAGTACAATCGAAGCTAACAAAACCGAACAAATTGTTTGAGATTTGACGTGTGCAATTGGAAGCCAACTATAAAAAGGAAAAATCGGCATTTTTATTCCAATTCCGATAACTAATAACCAAAATACAGCCGTATTTTTTACCCCTATTTCTTGTATTGCTTTTATATTCGTTGTTTGTGTTTCAAGATAAATGAGAATAAACGCAATTAATATTAATAAAGCGCTAATCATTGTATATAACATAAAATGTAAAATTGCATCGGTGGATTTCTCTTTTTGTTGAGACATCAGGACATACATTGGAATTACAGAAGCTTCGATAAAAATGAACAGCAAAAATAAATTCCAAGCGTAAAAAGCACCAATTGCCAAAGTTTCAAAAAGTAAAATAGGTATGAAAAATATCTTCCTCGTTTTATGCTTTGTTATCCAAAGAATGCAAATAAAACAAATAAGGCAAATTATCGGCACAAACATTGCAGAGAAATTGTCAATCCCAACTTTATACTCCAATGGACTTTTGCTAAAAATCGCCACTTCTTCAGTGATAGTTTTTGCAGAATAATCGAAGGCTACTGATACAATCAGCGAAAAGCAAAACGTAAATGCGGTCGTCCATAAGGCCACAGATTTTATGCCTAAAACATTTTTTTCTTCAATCAGCGCTATAAACAATATTCCGATAATTGGCATTAACGTTATTATTGTTGCAAGAGGTAATCCGAACATCAGCCTACCCCCCCTTCAACTACAATAAATATTAAACACAACGTCAAACCAAACAAAATCCAAACAATATGATTTTGCAGGTAGTTTGCGTGTGCTTTTTTCAGAAAATTTCCCGCATTATAGAGCCCCTTAAATGTTTTTACATTTTCTATATGCGCAATTTGACCACCCCGCATATCAAATACTCCTGCGCATTTCATGATTGCGTCGGTTATAGCTGTCATACTTTTTCTATAAAATCCATGTTTACGTATTAAAAACGCAATTTTTTCACACATGCGATTGCTAGTGCTTCTGTCAAATAACATGATAAGAGATATTGCTATAATAATCTGCAGTAGAATCTGTAATGAATCCAGAAAATTATTTCCTGAAATATATGCTATTTTTTCACCGTTAAATCCCAAGCCCCCAGCATTTAAAATATTCCAAGCGATACCAGAATACAAAAGTGAAATTGCTGCTAAGCTCCAAAATGGCGTGAACGTATAATCATTAGATTTCGATGTCATAAAAAACGTCATTTCATCTGCTTTTGTTTCGCCATAAATTGATTTAAAAAGCATTCTAAAAATTGCCATTACATTGAGCATACCAGCTAGAGTGGTTGCTGCTAAAAGAACATTGGAATCTGTATTTTTAATTATCGTCGATAATGCTATTTTGGGAAAAAATCCTGTTAATAATGGAAATCCAGACGCAAATAAAAATGAAATCCACAGAACGATTGTAAGTCTGGGAGCTATTTTAGCAATACCACCCATGCGGGTTATATTTTTTTCACCGGACATCGCTACTATCAAATACGCAAAAGCTAAAAACAGCATAGATTTAAAAAAAGCGTGGCACATTAGATACAAAATTGCTACTGAATACGCTTCTAATCCGCAAGCTACAAACATGATTCCAGCAGACGATGCAGTAAGACAAGCTATAATCTTTTTAAGATTATTATGTGCCAAGGCGCAAATCCCCATGTATATCGAAGTCGCAATTCCGGCAATGCACATGATCTGCTTTAAAATTGAAAATTGATCGAATATAACATGGAATTTTGTTATAAAAATTATTCCGACTGCAATAATTGTCCCAGCATGAATCAGTATGGATGCAAAAATATTGGCTTTTGTAGCATCAATCAACCAATATGAAAATGGCATTTGAGCCCCCTTACAAAAACTGGAAATTAAAAACAAACAAGCTGGCAAGAGAGATATATCTTTTTGGCATATCTCTGATATTTCAAAACTTTTAGTTTCTATCGCTAAGAAAACCGTCCCAATCAAGAATAAAATACTAGCAAATTTGTTAAAGACAAAAACTCTTGTAGCCTCCATTTCTGTGTTTTTTTCGATACTGACTAAAAATGTTGAAATTAACCCTAATGCTTCCATTGCAATGTAAAATTGAAAAACATTATCTGATAAAATCGCTATGCACATAAAGAATATAAAAATATTCAAAATTCCGAATTTTCTGCAAGCATCTTTTTCAAAGAAAAGAATCGGCTTTGCATAATATATGCAAAGCAAAATAAGGTTTATTATCCAGCACAATAAAATCTCAATTTGTCCAAAATTAAACGAAAAAGAAAAATCAAAATCTAAAAAATTAAACCAATTTAGTTTTAAAATAACATTCTTAGAAAAGTATTGTATTATAAATGCCAATATCGAGGATATTACCCCTAGCTTTCCTATCCACATACGATTGAACGCTACTGTACTAATCCCTGAGAAAAACAACAGCCATAACAGCAATAACCCGAGCATTTAATCCTCGCTTAGAATTTCGATATTCTCTTCTTTGCATTGTGTCGTATATATAGCATAAACAACACTTATAGTAACCCCACTCAAAATCACGACTATCAATGCAATTTGCTCTCCAAAACTGTCACCGAAAAAACAGAAGTTTAACACAGATGCCAAAAGCATTACTTCGATTGAAATCAACATCCTTATAATATCGTATTGCTTGAAAACGCCTATTAGGCCAATGCAAAATAAAAAAGCAGAAGTTAAAAGGATTGTACTACCAAGCACATCAATTCTCCATCGACATTATGGCGTTTCGCGTTGTAACATACATATCATCCGATGTTTCCTCCATCTCGAACATTACGTCTAGCAAACTTGCGCGTTTTACGACAACATTCGCTCCATATATGCAATAGTATAATCTCCGTCGCTTATTCTTTTTCCAATGTTTCAAAGAAATCTGAGCCACAGGATCGATTGGAAGTTGCATTATTCTCCCGACTCCAGACCTGAAGCTACCGGGGCCTAAGACCGGTAATACCAAGTATGGCCCAGACTTCATCCCCCATTTTTTGAATGTATCTCCTAAATTGGCGCTCTTCTTATCTAGCCCCATTTTTGACGCAACATCAACAGTACCGAAAAAACCAAGAAGAGTATTTATGATAAAGCGAAACGTGGTCTTTACAACGTATTCAGAATCTCCTTGCAACACAAAATTGATAAAATCCACAGGAGAGAAGAAATTGCTCACAAAATTGGCAATGCCTACTTGCAAAAAATTGGGGAGGACATGCTTATATGTCATCGATAGTGGAATTAAAAAAACCTTATCAATGGCATTGTTTACTTTAAACATCAGTCTGTTAAACGGTTCAAGTGGATCATATACGCTATCTAGTTCATCCTCAGCCAAAGGAGAGTCATCAAACGACCACTCGCTATCTGCAGAATTTTCCGCTGTTTGTGTTGTATTTTGTTGAGCAAATACCGGACTCGAGTCTATAAAAATAGCCCACTCAAAAGCGAACAGTAGCATCCAAAAGCACCGCATTTGCATATCCACATAGCATCACGACCTAACTCTCTGTTAAAAATTGTACTATGATTTTTTCAAAACCAAATAAAATTTCAGATACACCTCATTAAAGGTTGGGGGGGGCGCGATGTGGTATGTTTATATTTTACCACATCGCTCCCCTAGGCCTGTCAAGGTACGCGTAAGCTCAGCGCCATTCTGGCGATGACCTTGACAGGCACAGTACTATTTAATCATCAAACTAAATTTGCACATTCACAAAAAATATGTTAGTATGGCTCTTGTGTGGGATTGTTCCCAGTGGTTTTTTATAATGGAGAAGAATATGATAAACAAAAGTTATGTATTCGGGGTTGGACTATTAGTTAATACTATAGCTATATTTACCTCTATTTCAAGCGATGTAGTAGCTACAGAAGATCCACATAAGGTTAGAAACGAAATAAATCAGATAGCTGGGCGTATTGAAGGTAATGGCACCGAGAATGTGATTAACGACATGGTCTCATATCAGAAATCGATCAGAAATCGATTGGTTGCTAACAAATACTTTAGTGACGAAGGTCAACATATTAATGGCGTCATGAGCCTATATATACACGGAATAAATGCACATTGTACATGCATCACATCAGTTGTTAAGATAAATGATACAGCTGATATGTTATCCACATTAATTCTGGACTCTGAAGGTAAAGGTAAAGGTAAATGTAAAGTCAAATTCGGAATGAACTACAAATTTTGATAAAGATGAGCTCTCATGTGAGATTACGCCAGATGATAATCATAACCTAGGACGATATGTAATCTTGAATGACGACATGACAATTAAGAGGAAATTGACCTGTCAAGGTACGCTTTGCTCAGTGCTATTCAGGCGCTGACCTTGACAGGCATAGTATCATTTAATCACCAAACTAAATTTGCACACTCCACCAAAATATGTTAGCCTATTTATTAGGTGGGATTGTTCCCAGTGGTTTTTATATGAAAGGAAAAGAAAATGTTAAGTAAAAGTTGTGTATTCGGGGGGGGGCATACATGAAAATTACTTCGATTGTAGCTTTTTTTATTTCATGCTGTATAGTAAATGCACAGGAAGACGCTGATTTTAAACGATTTGTACACCAAACAAGTTGGGCTGCGTATGCAAGCAACCAAGTCAACACAAAAGAGCAAAACATGTGGTATCAAGCTAACGAATATCATGATTCGATTTACAAAGTCATAGCAACAGCAATAGCTGATTGTAAAACACAAAACAATGAGTTTAGTAAGAAAGTAGACCAGGATGGAATAATCGAGTTCGATGCGACGCCAGATAAGGTACCTTACAAACAGAAACACTGGAATGCTCTCATATTGTATAACTTCATTGGTGAATCGCTCAACGATATGGTAAATACAGGGTTAGGCGATGAAGACAAAGTTTCAGAGAAATGTATTGAAGCAATTGGCCAAAAGGTAGCCGAGTATTATTCAGCAATCCAGGAAATAGATAACAAAATAGAAGATGCTGTAAACGTTATAAAGGATTATGCAAAATCCTTAAACTTGTATGAATACTTAAGGTATTTACGAAATGATGCCCAAAATGAAAAGAGACAAGGATACTATCTGAATACATTGGTGAGTAACAAAGGTCGAGATGTTAATGGCGTCACAAAAGTTGATATATCCGACGCATTAATTAAGACAGATGCAGATCCAATCGCATGCTATATAACAATTTGCTACAAAGATAAAAATGAACTCTCATATATGATTGATCAATATCCATATAATAATGGTAGATATGTAATATTAAATGACGACATGACAATTAAGAGAAACATGACATACGATGAACCAACATTCTCTCGCCCGGACATGAGGGACATATTGCATGATGAATCTATTACGAAAGAGCAGAGAGAAGCATACGAAAAACTAAAGAACAATATAGTGCAGCTGCAAGCACTATCAGGTTCATCAAAAATGATGGATTTGGTAAAAAAAATGAACGATCCGAACAAGAAAGATGGTGACAGACAAAAAGTACTTGAGCAGCTGTACAACAAACTACAAAATGTTCAAATGGACTCGTTGAGCAGTTTCAACCTTGATAGTTTAGCGAATGTTTTAAAAAATGCATACACGGACCGCTTTATCCAAAGATACCAGGATAACAAAAACCTATATAAATATACAGGAGAGCAATATACCTTAATAAAAGACCAACAACGTCAATTCGATCAGAACTTTAACCAATCAGAAAATGTCACGTTTCTGGTTGAACAAATATTACAAACAATGCAAGACTTATACCCTGCAGAGGCTGCTGCATACTTGTGGAACACACAAGTCACAACACAATATCAATATAAAAATAAAACACTCCAAAATCCAACTAGCACAAAAGAGGACAAAGTGGATAGTGTGTATAAAATAAAACATGCATACTTTAATCAATTATGTTACGACATTAAATTTTTTGTAAAAGACTATAAACAAGAGACCAATAGGGCGGATCAAGATAATAATGAGATGAAAGTCACGAAAATAACGAAGACAACATGTCCAGACATAATAATATGTGAACCTGAATCCGATGGAGAAACAATAAAAGGCTTCAAAACCAATAATAACTTAACATTGACAGACGCAGAAGGAGAAAAGAATTATCAGCTTGCATCAGTTATAACGAAGGATGTAAAGACTGGCGAAATATATGCAGAGATACATCAAGAAGGAAAGTATTTTAGTCGCACTCACTGGAATGCACCAACAGAAGTGACTTCCAAATTCTGGCACGAATTTAAGGAGAACGATCCAGGCAAAATCAGGTTGCTGGCAATATACGAACGTCAGAAATAGATACTAGACATATATGGAAACTGGGAAAGCTACGATTGTCCAGTTTCCATAAACAGATAATCTAACACTTTATACGTATTGGATTTTATTTCATTATTAATTTATACCAACGCATATATTTATGTTTTTCTATCCGCAACTCCTTATGAAAAGAGGTCTTTTAATTTCTTAAAAAATTCAAATGACTTAGGATTATTTGTTTTTTCATCCTCCTCTTTCCCGAATTCTGCAAGCAATTCCTTTTGCCTTTTCGAAAGTGATACAGGAGTTTCTACCATCGCTTCGACTATTAAGTCACCACGACGTGACGAGTTCACAACCGGCATTCCATTGCCTTTCAATCGGAACTGTGCCCCAGATTGCGTCCCATGAGATATTTTGATTTTGCAAGTGTTGCCAGCTAAATCAGGTACTTCAATTTCGCTCCCCAACGAAGCTTTAACCATAGAAATGGGGACTGTACAATACAGATCATTATCGCGTCTAGTGAAGATTTTATGCGGTAAAACGTTAACAAAAATATACAGATCGCCACTTTCCGCTCCTTTAAATCCGGCTTCACCTTCACCAGCAAGCCGTATCCGATTTCCTGTTGCAACGCCTGCAGGTATCGTAACTTCGAGGTTTTTCTCACCCTTTACACGCCCGCTTCCAGTACATTTCTTGCACGGATCGGACAATACACTCCCAGTCCCCCCACAAGTTGCACAAGTGCGCTCTATGGTTATAAATCCTTGATTATGACGGACGCTTCCCATTCCTCGACAAGTTGGACACGCTGCCGGTTTCGTGTTTCCTTCGCTTCCGGTTCCTCCACAGGCGCTGCATTTTACAAACGTAGTAAATCTCACGTTGGCTTTTTTGCCACGAAAAGCTTCTTCTAAAGAGATTGTTACATCGTATCTAATGTCTGAACCAGGTTGCGCTTGTGGACGTGCTTGCCGCGCCCCAGTAAATCCACCAACTATGTCTTCAAAAATGTCTGAAAACCCAGAAAACCCATTGGCAAAATCGAATCCACCAGCAAATCCTCCTTGTTGTCCGCCGAATCCACCGCCCTGGAACGCGTCACTTCCATACCTGTCGTACGCTGCACGTTTCTGCTCATCCTTTAATACATCATATGCTTCATTTATCTCTTTGAATTTTTCTTCCGCCTGCTTATTTCCTGGATTTTTATCTGGATGATACTGCACTGCTAGCTTCCTATACGCCTTTTTTATTTCATCCTGAGATGCTCCTCTGTTTACACCTAATATTGCATAATAATCTTTCGCCATAATTATTTCTCCTTTGCTTCTTCATATGATTTTATAACATCGGATATAGTCCCCTTATACGAGAACATTATCTCTGGAATATGGTCGACATCGCCATTAACAATCGCCTTAAATCCCTCTATTGTATCTGATAACTCAACAAATATGCCCTTACGCCCTGTGAAATTTTCTGCTGACTGGAAAGGTTGAGACAGGAACTGCTGTATTTTGCGCGCTCGGCTCACAATTAGCTTATCCTCATCCGATAACTCATCCATACCAATTATTGCGATAATATCTTGCAATGATTTAAAAGTCTGAAGAACGTATTGAACATCGCGGGCAACTTTATAGTGCTCCTCGCCAATAATCGACGGATCCATCATCCGCGAAGTCGATTCAAGCGGATCAACAGCCGGGAAAATGCCAAATGATGAAATTTGCCGACTCAAAACAGTCGTCGCATCAAGATGTATGAATGATGTCACAGCAGATGGATCGGTCAAGTCATCAGCCGGAACGTATATCGCCTGGATACTGGTTATCGAGCCATTCACAGTCGAGGTTATACGCTCTTGCAGATTCCCCATCTCGGTTGCCAACGTCGGCTGATACCCAACTGCAGATGGAATTCGCCCAAGCAATGTCGAAATTTCCGAGCCAGCCTGAGTAAATCTGAAGATATTGTCAACGAAAAATAAAACATCCTGACCTTCTGTATCGCGAAAATATTCGGCCATTGTAAGCCCTGTTAGAGCTATCCTAGCTCGAGCGCCCGGGGATTCATTCATTTGACCATAGACCAAAGTTGCCTTTGAACCTTCATCCCCGGGGCGCTTGTTGACTCCAGAGGCTATCATTTCTTCAAATAAATCTGTGCCTTCACGTGTTCTCTCACCAACTCCGGCAAAAACTGAAAATCCGCCGTGCTTCTTGGCAATGTTGTTTATCAACTCCATTATGAGCACGGTTTTTCCAACACCGGCGCCGCCAAAAAGCCCGATTTTTCCACCTTTTACATACGGCGTTAAAAGATCGATGACCTTAATCCCGGTTACAAGCATTTCGGTATTAGTCGATTGCTCTGAAAATGCCGGAGAGTCACGATGTATCGGAAGGTATGTATCAGTCTTGACTGGCTCATAATTATCAACAGGCTCACCAGTCACGTTTAGAACACGTCCCAAAGTGGCTCGTCCAACTGGGACTTTGATCGGCGCATTAGTATTGATGACTTCCATTCCGCGCGCTATACCATCAGTCGATGCCATAGCAATACATCGCACAATTCTATCTCCAGTGTGCTGCATAACCTCAAGGGTAATCTCTTTGTCAGACATCTTCAGTTTCAGGGCATCATAGATGGCCGGCAACTCGCCTTCAAAATGAACATCAACGACAGCACCAATAACTTGTGTTACTATCCCAATATTTTTTTGTTCTTCATTCTTATTTATTTTTTTATTCATTATTACCTCACTTTTTTTCATTGAACACACTCGATACTCGAAACAATCTCTGTCAACTCCTGAGTTATCTTTGCTTGCCGTACCTTATTGTATAACCCACTTAGTTTTTCAAACATATTCTTTGCATTTCGGACTGAATTGTCCATAGCCATAACGCGCGATGATAATTCCGCGACCAAATGCTCTGTCACAATTCCAGTAAATAATTTTTCCAGATATATATCGAAAACTGCATTTATAAAATCTATTCTACAACCTTCGATTTTGGTGTATTGCGTCTTAGTTATGTCTTCATCCGGTGCAGGAAATACCTTCCGACACTTCGCCTTCTGAACCAACACATTCCTAAACTCACCAGAAACAACATGAACCTCGCTGACAGAATGTTCTTTGACATATTTAGAAACCAATCCCGATAATAGCTTCACATAGGCCTGAATGTCATAATGCGAACTAACCTCTACACTCGTGCTATCACGAACTTCACTTAAACGTAAGGCGCTCTGCGCGAAAAGCTCGCCTTTCTTACCGAAAACTTCGACATACGCTCTAGGATGTTGCTTTATTGCTTCTATTGCTTTGTCGCTCAATGCTTGCTGAAAAGAACCACAAAAACCTTGATCTATGGAGAGAATTATAAGCAATGTTTTTCCGTCTCTAGAGCTAAACCAATAGTCAGTCTCTTGCTCAAATATCAATTCTCGCGTAGCTCTGGAAAACATATCAAACAGAATCTCTGCGCACTGCTTCGAATATTTATTGATATTATTCACGCGCGCTAACTTAACACTCGACACCATCTTCATCGCATTAGTTGCTTTTATGATGCTGCCAACCGTTCTTATTCTATCTTTTATAGCCTTCAAGTTTTCCATCAGTTCTTTTCCTCATTTTAAGCAGCCCATTGCGATTTAAACTTTTTAATAAAATTATCCATCTCTGATTTCAAATCATCAGTAAGCGCCTTGGAATTATCAATTTTCTCCAAAATTTTCGCTTCAGAATTAGCAGATTTTAGCAAATCACTCTCGAATTTTTTGACATGCTTAACCGGTATATCCCGCAAGTATCCTTTCATAACAGCGTATAAAACGATAACATGCTCGGAGTTTTTAAAGCTTCGATATTGTGATTGTTTCAAGATTTCCAGCACTTTTTGACCATTATCCAAGAGTTCCTTTGTCGAGCTATCCAAATCGCTGCTGAATTGAGAAAACGAGGAAAGCTCGTTATACTGCGCCATCTCGATTTTGATATTGCCAGAAACCGCCTTCATCGTCTTTGTTTGCGCCGCAGAACCAACCCTGCTCACTGATATACCGATGTTTATTGCCGGTCGTATTCCTTTATAGAACAGATCCGTTTCTAAAAACAGCTGCCCGTCAGTGATCGAGATAATATTAGTCGGGATATATGCAGCAACGTCTCCAGCCTGTGTTTCCACTATCGGCAAAGCGGTAAGCGACCCCCCACCCTTCTCATCGGAAAGCTTCGCGGCTCTCTCAAGAAGGCGTGAATGCAAATAAAATATATCGCCTGGAAAAGCTTCACGCCCCGGTGGCCTGCGCAAAAGTAACGAAATCTGCCGATATGCTACAGCATGCTTTGATAAATCATCGTAAACAATCAAAGCGTGCATTCCGTTATCCCTAAAATACTCCCCCATCGCGCAAGCTGTATATGGAGCTATATACTGCATTGACGCGGGATCCGATGCAGTTGCAGCAACGACTATCGTATAATCCATCGCACCGTGTTCCTGAAGCGTTTTCACAATACGCGCAACAGAAGAACGCTTTTGCCCAATCGCCACATATATGCAATAAACTTTTTCTTTATCCGAAACTTTGTCGTTATATTGCTTTTGGTTGATTATCGCATCGATAGCAATCGCGGTTTTGCCGGTCTGTCTATCGCCAATAATCAACTCTCGTTGCCCGCGACCAATCGGGAACAGAGCATCAACAATGCGAACACCTGTCATCAGTGGCTCATTTATGCTCTGCCTATCGATTATCCCTGGCGCTGGATTTTCCATATTATACTTAACGACATGCCTTATCGGCTCCTCTGAATCAATAGGATTACCGAGTGCATCAACAACACGCCCTAAAATTCCCATTCCGACATTGACATCTACAATTCTATTTGTACGTTTTACAACATCTTTCTCGCGGACTTTCGCATCGTCACCAACAATGATAACGCCGACATTATCCGCCTCAAGATTTGTCGCAATAGCACGTATTGTCTCTCCAGTTTCAGACGACACGATATCAACCCATTCGCCCGATTTGACATTATCCAGCCCAAAAACGCGAGCTATACCATCACCGACTGAAAGAACATAGCCAGTTTCAGAAACCTCGATTTGAGGCGTGAAATTCGCAATTCTTTCCTGCAGAATATCTGATATCTCAACCGATTTAATTTTCATATTCCCCCTCTAAATTTTTCTCCTTACAAAAATTCTCCAATTGTCTAATTTGAGTGACTACCGAAGCATCAATAACCGTACCACCCGATGAAATTTTTATGCCTGCTAGAAGTTTTTCATCAATTTCATAGTGCACCGATATCTTACCAGTGAAAAATTTAGCAAGCAATTTTTCAAGTTTTTTCCTTTGAATTGAGCTAAATTCAGTAGTGGAATAGATCACAACGTCTTGTGTGTTGGTATATTGTTTGTAGGCAATATCGTACACATATCTTATTTTATTAATAAGTTTAAGACGAGCATTATTAGATACAACTTGCATAAATCTCAAAAAAGATGGACAAAAAGATAATTCCTTTCCAACTGTTTCCCATAATTCATTTGAAACAATCTTTTCCAAGCTACTGCTGGATAAAAGTTTTTTCAAATGATGGTTTTTAAAAAAAAGATTCTCTAATTTTGTAAAGTCTTCAGTGATTGCACTTAGGCAACTGTTCTTTTCCCCTTCCAAAAATAAAGCTTTGGCATATCTTCCTTGCAAAGAAGTATATAAGATATCCAAATTTTTCGACATTGCTAAAACATTTTTCATAAAGACTCCATGACCTTCTTGAAGAATATCACACCCCCCTTCAATTTGCCAGTCTGAATAGAATATTCATCGTATAAAAAAATTATTCTGCTTGGCTGTTTCGTAAAATGCAATAGCGGAGGAAGCGGATACATTTAATGTTGGGAAACTCGGGCAAGTTGGTAGTTTGACGATGAAATCTGAGTTTTCTTTTTGCAATCTTCTAATCCCATCTCCTTCTGATCCAAAAATCAAACAGGTTTTACCAGATAAATCCATCTCATGAAGATACTTGTCTCCTCTTTCGCAAAAAGAAATAACCCAAAAACCAAAGTCTTTTATCTTTTTTATGGCCTGTGATAGATTTTTAACCACGATGATTTTTATATGTTCAATTCCCCCAGATGCGGATTTAGCCACTATGCCGTTTACTTTACACGATGATTTTTCCCCGATGATTATCGCCATAATTCCGAAAGCGACAGCTGATCTTATAATTGCCCCCATATTATGTGGATCGGTTACCCCATCCAAAATTGCTATAGCACAATTGCGAGGTGTATGCTCCAACTCCGTTATATCAGCATAATGTTCATCTTCCACTTCCATCGCGATACCTTGATGGACAGCATGCTTAGGCAATATTTGCTCAAATTCTTTATTTTCTAGACGAACAACGTTTACCTGCCCTTCAACTATCCATCGTGGCACGGGCTTAGTTTTCAAAATATACACCTTATAAATCTTTTTGCCCGCATCTAAGGCATATCGACACGCATGATTTCCGTATATTATCATTTACTTCTTTTTGATAATGTTCGCCCTTTTCGTCCCAATGGACGCGGAAGTCTTGGAAGACAAAAGATTTCTTGCATGCTCAGCCCATTTTGAATTGAAATGCTCTTGTTGCAAAATTTTATTTACGGATCTTGCTTCGTTATCCAATCCCATCGCCATGTAACACTCCACTAAACGTAGCATCGCTTCAGGCGCATGTATTGTTTTTGGATAATTGTCTATCACTGTATTTAGTCTACCAATTGCTGCAGCATAGTTAAGTTTGTCTTGGTAATATCTCGCTATATAAACTTCGCGACCAGCTTGCTGATTGCACAAATCATTTATCTTTTCTTTTGCCTCCTTAACATATTTTGATCCCGGATACCTCGCACAAAGTTCTTCAAAATAAGACTTAGCTGTTATGGCTGATTCTTGGTCGCGCTCAATGATTGCCATTTGTTCATAGTTTATCAAACCTAGCATATAAATTGCATATGGAACTTTTTCATGCATTGGATGGGTTTTGACAAAAATTTCATAGGATGAAATCGCTTCACCAAATTTTCCTTTTTTATGATAGCAATCACCAGCCAACAACTCTGCCTCCGCAACTAAATGGGAATAAGGATGCAATTTCTCTAACTCTTCAAAGATTTTTGCTGCATCACTATAATTCTTGGCAGCCATTTCTTTTTTGCCCATTGCAAATATCTCATCGGCTGTGTTTTTTTCCATAGATTCGAAATCGATATCTTTCGAACATCCACACAGCAATATCACTAAAGCAATCAAATAAAATTTTTTCATCTTTATTTCTCGTAAACGCGCCTATTTAATAATTATATCACACGATCTCACAAAGCACGATATCTATAGCAATCGGAGAATTTACTTAATTCCAGTCGAACCTATGCCTCCCTCAGCTCGTTTTGTCTCTGGCAAGTCTGTGACTATTTCCCATGAAGCCCTACTGTAGGGAACAATTATAAGCTGCGCTAGCCTCATTCCAGGCTCTATAATAAACTCCTTTTTAGAATGGTTTATAATTATGAGCTTTATCTCCCCTCTATAATCAGCATCAATTATCCCTGGTGAATTTAGAACTACGACACCAAATTTTGCAGATAATCCAGAACGGGAGCATACCATCCCAAAGTACCCTTCTGGAATACAAGTTGCAATTCCTGTTGGAACAATTTCGATCTCTCCCGGATTTAAAACAATTTGTGCGTCTATCGACACTCTCAAATCAGCACCAGCGCTATACTCTGTCCCATATGTGGGGACCTGTGCATTTGCTTTTAATTTTTTACAATTTAATATCATTCTTTATCTCCAGAAAAATTTCAATCACCTTTGGGTGACTGGAAATAAGCTCGCGTACATCATTTAATTCTTCGGCTTTTATAAGCCTTTTGGCTAGTTCTTTAGCTTGCAAATTGAACCTTTTTTCTATGGCTATCTTTAATAAGATCCAGTTCTTTTCTATGTTACTTTCTGAAACATTTGCCATCATTGACTGTGCAAGTTCGAAAATATCATTGCGTCCAATCTGTAGTAGATAAGTCGCCACGACGCGGTTTGGATTCACAGAAATCGTTTCTGCAATTGTCTTCAACACCCAATTCGTATCATACGGTACATTTCCTAACTGGGAATACTCATTATAAAAATCTAATAATATGCATAGCAAATCGACCCTAGTGACGTATTCGTTGTGCAATCTTTTTAATATCTCGAATTTTTTATCGGCATTGCCGGTCGTCTCGTAATCTATCAGTTTAAGTCTTATGTCATACTCATTTATGTATCTTTGAGTTAATTCATACTTAAATTTGCCTGGTTCAAAGTTAAACGCAAGATTGTTTTTCTTGGCTCTAACCGCTATCTCCAATAATTCATCCTTGATTATATATATCTCTTTGGCATAATTTTGCACAATATCTTCGGCAAGCGTAATAGCCGCTCTTATTTCCGCAGCGTTCAAAAGCCCCTGAAGTTCTTTGCGAATGATATATATATCGACGCAATGCATCCCCGTCTTTTCAAAACGTCTCTTCACATTGAAATTTCTTTTCAAAGCTAAAGCGACTTTGAGAACGCGCAGATTATCTACAACAGCTGTTTTCTCATATAACTGTATAAAGTCTTTGTCATCCGAAACAATCAAATTAACAATTTCTTTTATTGATTTTTCTTCTTTTGTCGCTTTATCTCGACTAAATATTGAGCAAATTCCACGACAAAGAGACTTTACTATAAACAGAATAAAATAGAAAGAAATAATGCCCAGGCAAATAACATAACCACCGATCGAAAAAACTCGATTATAAAGTACAAACTCAAATCTACCTAGCTCTTTTGCATACATCTGCAAAACAGCGACAAGTGTTATCGCAAGAATAAATATGCAGAATTTGTGTAAAAACTTCACAAAATTTCTAAAAAAACAACCGTCCGCTATTGATTTTACAAAATCATGTCTCGATAAGCAATAAGCTTGAGTTGCTCTAATTGCCATGCTAGAATTGGCGAAGTATAATCGTTTATAACATTTTTGTGTTCGATTTATCTGCTTTAAACAAGGAACAAAAGGAAGCCGTTCAAGCCACTGAAGGAGCTGTATTAGTCTTGGCAGGAGCCGGCACAGGAAAGACGCGCGTATTAACTTCAAGAATTGCATACATTGTTTCGGAACGCCTTTGCCATATGAATGAAATTTTAGCAGTTACTTTTACAAACAAGGCGGCAAATGAAATGAAGGAACGGGCGGTAAATCTTTTAAATCAAACGGGAACATTTACTTATCCTGCTGAAAATCTTTGGATTGGAACGTTTCATTCACTTGCCCTACGAATCATACGTCCGTACCACAATCTTTTTAACAGAAGTTCTAATTTCACAATCGTGGATGCGTCAGATCAACTACGGTTGCTCAAAAAACTCGTTACAGAAAACAAAATAGATGACAAGAAAAATACTCCGAAACAAATCGCATACTATATCAATCGTTGGAAAGACAGGTGTTACAATCCGGAAGAAGCCAAAAGAAGTTCACAAAGATTTACAGTGGAGGCTGCTGCTGCAAATTTGTATCAGCCATATCAGGATATGTTGGAATCTTTGGATGCCATTGACTTTGGTGACATCTTAAAAATCTCGATCGAGCTGTTCAAAAACAATCAAGAAATTCTGCAAAAATATCAAGAAAAATTTAAGTACATTATGGTAGATGAATATCAAGACACTAATGCTGCCCAATATATATGGCTGCGACTACTGGCTATGGGGCATGGTAATATTTGTTGCGTCGGCGACGATGATCAATCAATTTATAGCTGGAGAGGCGCTGATGTCGAAAACATACTTAAATTTGATCAGGACTTTAAAAATTCCACAATAATAAGGTTGGGACAGAATTACCGATCTACTAAAAATATCATAAAAGCTGCCAGTGGACTTATTGAGAACAATTCAATGAGGATGAAGAAAAATTTTTGGACAGAAGAAGAATCTGGATTACCAGTCATAGTCAAAGCACTAATGAATCCTATAGAGGAAGCAAGATTTATTGCATTACTTATCGAAAATAAACATAAGAATGGATTGGCATTTAAAGACATTGCGATTTTAGTTCGAGCTACATATCAAACACGTGTTTTTGAAGAGCGATTCTTGGCAGAAGGAATTCCATATATCGTTGTAGGTGGATTAAAATTCTATGAACGTAAGGAAGTAAAAGATGCCATAGCCTATTTGAAATTGACACTCAATCCAGATGACGGCATAGCCTTTGAACGAATTGTAAACCTGCCAAAACGAGGAATTGGCACAACATCTATAAATAAGTTCTATACTTTCGCGAAAGAAAACTCACTTTCGTTACCTAAAGCCGCCTTAGAAGTGGTTAAAAACTCGAAATCGGCCGCCAATGCAAAGCTTCTAAATTTTTTCAACCGATTGGATGATTGGCGTAAAGATATTGAGGTGTTACCTCCTGCAGATTTAATGCAAAAAATTCTAAATGAATCTGGGTACTTATCAATGCTTAAAGAATCGAAAAATATTGAAGATGAAGCGCGGCTGGAAACTCTAGATGAATTAATTGAATCACTTGAAGAGTTTGATGATACTCAAGAATTTCTGGACTACGTTAGTTTAGTGATGGATAAGACAAACACAAATAATAATGATACGCTTACCATCTCAACCATTCATGCAGCGAAAGGACTCGAATTCCATACGATATTCATTCCAGGATTTGAAGAAAATATTCTTCCACACCAAAAATCGATACTAGAAAAAGGAGAAATCGGGATAGAAGAGGAAAGAAGACTTTGCTATGTCGCTATCACTAGGGCTAAGCGCGAAGCATACATAACATTTTGCAACAGACGTGGAACATTCGGCTCGTCCAATCCTACCTACACCTCCCCCTCACGTTTTCTCAGGAACTTACCACGTAGTTGTATCCGCATCATATGACTCCTCAATTGCAAGCACCAAAGATAACAGATATTTTTGAAATGGGATGAGACTAACTTTGATGTAGTTGGCTTCATCAGTATGTTTTCTTTGCCAGTCCTTTTTGGAAAACTAGTGAGATTTATTTATAGCATTAGATCATATCAGTTAATTGAAGATTTATCTCAATGCTTGTCACCGACAGTTAAACAAAACCTAAATGGACTGCTTGGTACTCTTATTTATCATCTTTCATAGAGGTGAGAGATCAAGTGGCTCATAATTTTTGAAATACTTGCAATAACTTGGAGTTAGTATCGTAACTTGAAGAAATTTGAGAAATTTGGTCAAGAAATTGTGGCAAAATTTCCTGAAGTTCAAGGTTATTGATATCAAATGTTTTATATAGTTTTTCGCCACTTTGCCGTACACCGCTGATATCTCCTTCACCTCGCAATTTGAGATCTTGTTCTGCTATTTGAAATCCATCAGAGCTGTTGCAAATAATTTGTAATCTTTGCTTTGCAATGTTGGATAAAAATTCATCAAATAGCAATAGACAATACGACTGCTTGTTCCCTCGGCCTACTCGCCCCCGAAGCTGGTGTAGCTGAGATAAACCAAATTTTTCAGCGTTTTCAATAATAATTACCGTCGCTTCAGGTACATCTATGCCTACTTCAATAACGGTGGTTGAAACGAGTATCTTGCAATGACCATTTTTAAAATTTTCAAAAATAGTTTCTTTTTCCGAAGTTTTCATTTTGCCATGCAGCATTGCGACTTTATCTGCAAAATATTTTTTTAAAAACTCAAATCGGTTTGTTACACATGTGTAACGCAACTTTTCGCTATCCTCAATCAGTGGGCAAATCCAATAAACTTTTTGTCCCGAATTTATAATATTTTGCATGCGTTCAACAATTTCTGGTATGCGCTTCATTGGAATGGAGCGCGTCAAAATTGTCATCCTATTTGCTGGGTTTTCCGTAATAACGGAAACGTCAATGCTACCATAAAGTAACATAACCATTGTTCGTGGAATTGGAGTGGCGGTCATGCTTAAAACATGAGGAGTAACACCTTTATTGACAAATGTTTTTCGTTGATTAACCCCAAAGCGATGCTGCTCGTCTATGATAGCTAAACCAAGATTACGAAAAACAACTTTTTCAGTGATTATTGCATGCGTGCCGATAAGCATGTCTATTTCACCAGATGCCAGCGCATCAAGTATTTGAGCCCGTCTTTTCCCCTTTTCATTGCCTGTTAAAATTTCAACATAAAGTCCAAGCTGTGTAAAATATTTTTGAATTTTTTGATAATGTTGACGAGCAAGAATTTCAATAGGCGCTAGAAGTGCACACTGGAACCCACTTTCTATTACATAAAGAGCGCTAATTAACGCGACTATAGTTTTTCCAGAACCAACGTCTCCTTGAAGAAGACGAAACATCGGAAATCCGCTTTGCAAGTTTTGAAATATTTCAGAAATTACCTTGTTTTGTGAATTTGTAAGAGAGAATGGAAGAAGCCCTAAAAGTTTTTCGATATATGTCCTATTGTTGCTTATGGTATAGCCGTTTCGCATTCTTTGATTTAAAAAATTTATAGTCACTTGTTCTGCCAGTAGTTCATCAAAAATCAGTCTTTGGAGATAATGATTATGTTGCAGACTATTTATAATAGTCTTGGGAAAATGAATATTTCGCAAAGCCTCTTTAAATGAAGGGAATCCGCTCTTTTTGAGCCACTTTTCTGGCAGCCACTCTTCAATTGGCTCTTGCTCCAATATTGCGATTGCCCCTTTGATGACAGAATAAATTGCATTTTGCGTCAATCCATTTGTGAGCGGATAAATGTTGAATAATCCTGAACTTTCATTGATTCGTGAAATGGCAAACTTCTCTGGATTGATGAACTGCAGAGAACCAGAAGGGGAAATAGTGAGCTTCCCGGAAAGTCCTATTTCCTGGCCTATAGGATATGCGCTCTTTATGTATTTTTTAGGGTAATTAAACAGCACAATTTCAATAATTTCTGAACCATTTTTTCCATAAATTATGGACGGGCTAGAAGAACGTAAATTTATATCAATGCAGTTAACTCTGACTTTTGTAGTAATGATTTTTCCTATATCATTTTGCGAAACCTGGTCAACTCTCCTTTTTTCAATCGTATACAAAGGCATATGCAATAAGGCATCGATAATTCGCTTTCCCATCAGGTTTTTAAAAAGTTTTGCACGAGGTTGGTAATACCTAGGTATACAGAGTTCTATATTATCAAATATCATAATTTCTCCATTTTTTTACATTCTAGCATCAAAGTCTCTGACATTAACTATTTTTTAATTTCTACAATATACACTTAGAAGTATGGGTAATTAGAGTATGGTTTTTAGCTATGAAGAAAATGAGATCCATAGGAGGATGTGTGGGAGCGTTGTTGGTGCTCGTACTTTCTACAAGTGATGGGTATTGCTGGGGGGGGAAAATTAAAAGTTTGTTTTCTCGCAAGAGTACCCCTGTATCGAAAAGCATGCCTGTGTCAAATGGTGTGCCGCCAAACACTGGCAATGTCAGTCAACAAACTTTGCAGCCTCAGCAAGTTCAACAACTTATCGAAGAACATCAACGTTTGCTGCAAGAAAATGCTGCACTGAAAGGAAATACGTTGCCGGAACAGCAGAAAGTCAGCGAGGTCACCAATTTACAACAACAAGGAGAACTGCTAGAGCTCCAGAAACAGCAGACTCTTGACCAGACTGGACAGCAAATAGAGACGCTACGGAATCAATTAAATCGAGTAGAAGCCCAACAAAAGGCAGAACTGAAAAACATAAACGAGCAGATAGCATCAAATCAAGCAAAAATCCAAGTGGCTCACGAGAAAGAAAAGATTTCAAACAAAGCCAGTCGGATTTTTTCAAGCTTGAAAAATGGCGCATCTTCTTTTAAGAATAAAGCCTCAAATCTTGGTGGCAAGATTTTCTCAGGCGTAAAAAATGGCGCATCAAGTTTTAAAAATAAAGCCTCAAATTTTGGCGGTAAGATTTTCTCAGGCGTAAAAAGTGGCGCATCAAGTTTTAAAAATAAAGCCTCAAGTTTTGGCGGCAAGATTTTCTCAGGCGTAAAAAGTGGTGCATCAAGTTTTAAAAATAAA
>CACYDS010000073.1 GCA_902773285.1 uncultured Pseudomonadota bacterium
AACCGCCAAGCTGTCAACCCGGTTTAGGCGAACGATAAAATTAGTGTAAACCAACTTAGTTAATCGCTCTCAAATCTGTCAAGTAATTCCAGGGAAAGACAGGGAACTCTCAGAAGATGAATCTGAAGAAATCCCTATGGATAAAAATGGTAGTTTTGATAAAAAAGTATTTTGCGACCAATTAAATGACTCACTGTGGGAATTGGGCTTTGATGAAATGAAAAAACGTCCTTCACTTGCAAAAACATTAGAATTTTGTGGAACTGACCGAGTTGCATATGCTTTCTTTGATGGGGTATCTCAATTTATAGATGAAATATCTGTTAAATCCCTAAAGAATAAGGTGAAACTCGTAATTGACTAACAATAAAGCTGATGTGTCTTTTTTTTGCAACACACAGACACTATTCTCGCCGTGCAAGTATTCTTTAAGTAGAGAATGACTAAACTTTTTTATTGTTCCCTCTTCAGGCGTGAATAACTTTTAGCTTCGGGCTTCTTTCATTACATAAAAACTTCATCTTTATTAAGTTGAAATGCCAGCTTTAGACCGTTGACCTTTAGTCAACATCCATCTAATTTTGCGACATGGAAAATAATGTAAATAAGGCCTTCGGGCAGCGAGTCGCAGAACTTAGAAAAAAAGCAGGCTTTTCACAAGAAAAATTTGCCTTTCAATGTGACATTGACCGAACTTACATTGGCACGATTGAGCGTGGTGAAAAGAGCCCTACGCTTAATACCATTAGTAAGATTGCACAAGCCTTAAACATACCCTTACATCAACTATTTGAAAACCTTTGATTCTATTTATTATGGCAGAGAAAGATAATAAAAAATGTGCGATTCCATTTCGTGATATTTCTAAATCCATTGAAGATATTGCAGGCACCTTAGGATATGTAAATAATAAGAATCACAAAAATGCAGGCTTCAGAGGATTTACAGAAAATAGAGGCTATTTAGCATTCATCAACCCGGACCAACCTGATGATGGTGTATATAATGGATTATCTTTTGTTGTTTTTCCAATTGGATATAGAAAGCATGAGAATGATGATGAATCAGAATTCCTCTGTGTTGTATCAATTGGTATCGGAAGAGGTGATGTCGGCAGTGATGAGGAACTGGCAAGTTTGCCCTATCTTCGACGTTGTTTTTTAAGGTTAACTGATGGCGGACATGAGGACTATGAACAACAGATATTTATTAAAAACTCATTTGCAGATGTGACCACTGAAAGCGTCGATCTTTTTAAAGAACTAAATCATATAAAAACAGGTGATGTTGGAACACCAACAGAAGAATCAGGAGAAACTAGCAACATGGAGTCTGTTTTCGACATTGATTTATCGTTTATTGAATCATATAAAAATCTCCTTCCAGCATCTCGAATCGTAAAATTCAAAAAGAGTGATTGCGAGGTCGATTTATCAAAACTTAGTCAAAAAAAGCATGAAGATAATAGTTTTAGAATAATTGTTAGTTGGCTTGCGCAATATGCAAAAATTCGAAATTGGGATTTTCGCGGAGACAGACTTTCTAACAAGAATAAAGCAATTAGATTTACTGAAAGACGCACAGACAAGGATTCTTTATCAGAACTATCTGAAATATATGATCTTCTCAATAAACGTCATTTTGTTGTATTGCAAGGTGCCCCAGGTGTGGGTAAAACCAGAATGGCTAATCTCATAGGTTCTAATCTAAAAGAGCTCAAAGATAAAGGCTTAACTACACCTAAAAATGTAATTGATTTTGAAACAGATGCTGATGACCAATTCTTCATTCAATTTCATGCAGAGACAACCTATGCAGATTTCATTGGAGGCATTCGTCCCAAGCTCGGTGAAACTAAAGATCATATAGAATATGAATATGTCGAAGGTACTTTAACCAAGGCAATCAAAACAGCAAAAGAAGCTTTAGATGATGCAGAAGACAAGACGAAAGCCAAAAAGTATCTTCTCATCATCGATGAGATTAATCGAGCAAACTTAGCAAACGTCCTTGGACCTGTATTTTATCTTTTCGAACGGGCAAATGATGAACGCAAAGGTTGTGTGAAAATAGAATTAAACTCTGGTGATACGATAGATATTTCATCTATCCCAGAGAATCTATATGTGATAGCAACAATGAACACAGCAGATCGAAGTCTTGCAGTTGTTGATTTTGCATTGCGTCGTCGTTTTGCTTGGTATACACTTGAAGCCAGGACAATTGATGAGAAAGAATTGAAAGAAGGTACATTCTTTCATGAAAAAGCATTTAATAAAATTGCTGAGTTGTTTGAAAAATACGCTTCAGATGAGGAGCTAAACCTTCAACCCGGCTCTGGTTATTTTATTCTCGACAAAAAGGGGGACAATATGGATCTTTCAGGTCAGGAGGATGACCAAGAAGAGGATAAGTACAAAAAAGAAATGGGAGAGAGGCTCACATATGAGATCATGCCTTTGATGAAAGAATACTTCACTGAAGGCCTTTTGATAAAGGCTCAAGATGAGTTTGCCAATTACTATCACAAAATGACAAAGAAATATATGTATAGATAATTACGTTTCTTTGGTTATTCAAGAGTATGGCAAAAAGGAAACAAATACAAAAAGAGAATACTTGGGCTTCATTTAAAGGATCTACATTGCTTACAGATCCTCTTAATTCATTGTCCCGCACCTTTATTCCAGCTGAAAGAATATGCAGAGTCTTTGAAATAGATGACAAAAAAGACGTTGATTCATGTCTTCTTAGATTTCAAGAAATAAATCGAGAGAATCTCGAGTTTCTGGATATAAGTTCAGTTCTCTCAACTGATTCTGCAAAAAAAGGAATTTATCTTGAAACAAGTCAGTATGCTGGGGCTATTCCCATCAAGTCACCTAAAAATGGAAAATTTACCGTTGATCTTGTTGTTAAAGGACGGTATTCGTCTGATGTAGATGAAGATGATTTAACCGGATTGTTGACGACAATGGGAGAAACAATGCTCCCAAGGTTTCATGACAGTTTACGATTATGCGGAGAGAGTGTTAAACCCCCTATTTTTTTTGAATGCCAAAACTTTATTGATTCATATATTAAAGCAGAAAAGGAGCATTGGACTAAGTTTGCGAACGAAATACGTATTGAAAGAACAACTCGTTCATCAACAAACTGGACAAAATATGCTTTAAATAGTTATAATCCCAATAAAGTGCTTGTGTTTGAAAATAAAATCAATTTTCAAACAACCGACCATAAGGAATGGAGACAACTTATATATGTTCTCGACTTTTGTATTCAAGAGTTGTCGTCGGGAAGAACACCCCAAAAAACGAGAAGACTCTATGCAGATAAGTTATGTCGATTGAGAAAAACATATAATAAATATCAGATTGAAAAAACGTCATTTATTCCAATACATGCGACAGATCCTATTGCAATTAAAAAGCTAAAGATAATAGCCAATATCATTCTTAAAGATACTTCAACAGAGAAGAGATCTTGGAGAATTGATATTGCTGTATTATTTGAACGCTATGTTCAGTTCGTGTTTGACAATGCAACTAATCGTATTAGCTGGAAAGTTAGATCTAATCCACACTATTCTGTTCATGGTTGGAAGCCAAGGTGGTCGTTAAAATATCTTGAGCCAGACCTCATTTTGCAGTCATTTGACAGCCAAATAGTAATTGATGCAAAATATAAAAGTCATATGCTAAGCAGCTCTGATAATAATGGAGAAAAACAAAAGGAAGCTTTCCGAGAAGACCTGTTCCAAGTATTAGCGTATTCAGCATTTAATAGGCAAGAAAAAAAGTACGTAATCCTC
>CACYDS010000074.1 GCA_902773285.1 uncultured Pseudomonadota bacterium
ATGATAATTACAAGATATCAATTAATCCTGCAAATTCTGCAGACAAGATTATTGAAGTCTCATTTGGAGATCCTAAAAAATGGACGGAGTTTGATGGGAAATCAAGGCGTACGATCTATAATCTAGACCAGAACGTACAAAACGAACTATTGATTGTAGCTAACTATCTAGCGAACTGGAAGCTGCCAGCTGGTGTAGAATCAATATTCTACGATCAGAAGTCTGGATGGGGTATAAAATATAAGCAATAAAACTCAATCTAGAAATGGTTTTTGACAGAGGGGCCATGGGCAATGGTGTGTGCTACAATCACAGAAGTGCATATCCACTATGAGAAAACATGACTCTTCCATACATACATTTGCGATTACATAGTGCGTATTCGCTTTGCGAAGGGGCAGTAAAGCTGCCTGATTTAATACATACCTGCGAAGCTCGCAAAATTCCGGCAATTGCAATCACTGATACGAACAATATGTTTGGTGCTTTGGAATTTGCGACGAAAGCTTCTGGAGCTGGTATCCAGCCCATTATGGGACTGCAACTTGATGTTAGACACTGCGAGATGACAGCTCCGATTGTATTATTGGCTAAAAATGAGGCAGGGTATAAGAATTTGATGAAGCTCATGACTTGCTTTTATATAAAATGTAAAGAAGAGACCAGATTTGTTACTTTGGAGCACTTGCACCAATACAATGACGGAATAATAGCACTAACTGGCGGAGCTAACGGATTAATAGGAAACTTATTCTTAAACGGAAATCACGAAATAGCAACAAACACCATTGGGGAAATAAATTCTATTTATAAGGACAATTGCTATATTGAAATCTCCAGGACTGGTGAGCCAGAGGAAAAGCGATGCGAACAATTTTTTATAAACTATGCATTACAATATGATATACCGCTTGTTGCGACGAATGAGGTATTTTTTCTGGACAAATCGATGCACATTGCTCACGATGCATTGATGTGTATTGCTGATGCGACTTATATGACCGTTAAAGACAGAAGAAAAATTTCAGCGGAACACTATCTAAAGTCCACGGATGAAATGTTTGAATTATTCGCAGATATTAAAGAAGCGGTCATAAATACATCTGTTATAGCTCAAAGATGCGCATTTATGCCTGAAAAGAAAAAACCAATTTTGCCGAGATTTGTCGATGAATCAGGGGAAAATGAGGATGATATACTTGATAGGCAGGCGCATTCCGGATTGGTGAAGAGGTTACAGGATGAAGTTTTAAAATATAAAGTTAATGTAAACCGCAATCAAAAAGACGTAGAAGCCGAATATACAGAGCGTCTGGAATATGAACTTGGCGTTATAAAAAATATGGGTTTTAGTGGTTACTTCCTGATAGTTTCTGATTTCGTTAAATGGTCGAAGCAACATGATGTGCCGGTGGGGCCTGGGCGTGGCTCTGGCGCCGGTTCTTTGGTCGGATGGTGTTTATATATAACCGAACTTGATCCGATAAAATACAAGTTATTTTTCGAGCGTTTTCTCAACCCTGAGCGTGTCTCGATGCCAGACTTTGATATCGACTTTTGTCAAGAAAAACGAGAAGAAGTTATTAACTACGTGCAGTCGAAATACGGAAAAGATAAAGTTGCGCACATAATAGCTTTAGGAAAACTTCAAGCGCGAAATGTACTGCGGGACGTTGGCAGAGTAATACAAATGCCATACGGACAAGTCGATAAAATCACAAAGCTTGTTCCGCAAAATCCAACAAATCCAATTGATTTAACGCAAGCACTTGAAATAGAACCTCAGCTGAAGCAGATGATGCAGGAAGACGAGACAATTGAATTTCTAATAAATACTGGTTTGCAACTTGAAGGATTATACAGGCACGCTTCAATGCACGCAGCTGGAATTGTTATTGGCAACGAAAATATAGATGAGCTAGTTCCTCTATATTCAGATGGTGAAACGGATCTAGCAATAACACAGTTCAATATGAAATTCGTAGAATCCGCTGGCTTGGTGAAATTCGACTTTTTGGGACTAAAGACGTTGACTATTATAAAGCGCGCCTGCGAATACATTAAGGAATATCACAATGTTGATATTGATATTTCTAAAATAGATATGGAAGATCCGGCAGTTTTCAAACTTATTTGTGCGACGGATGTTATCGGTGTGTTCCAACTTGAAAGCACCGGAATGCGTGACGTTATACAAAAACTACAACCAGATAACCTCGAGGATATTATCGCCTTGGTTTCACTATATCGTCCAGGGCCTATGGATAACATCCCGCTGTATATCGCAAGAAAACACGGAATGGAGAAAACGGAATATCTACATCCATTGCTGGAGCCGATTCTGAAGCACACCTATGGAATTATGATATACCAAGAGCAAGTCATGCAGACAGCACAAGCTATGGGGGGATATAGCCTTGCTGGAGCAGATTTGCTACGACGAGCCATGGGAAAGAAAATAAAAGAAGAAATGGTTAAACATCGCGAAATATTCGCTAATGGAGCCGCAAAGAAAGGGATTTCAAAAAGCATTGCAGACCAAGTTTTTGCTTTGATGGAAAAATTCGCTGGATACGGATTTAATCGTTCCCATGCAGCGTCGTATGCGGTTATTTCATACCAAACCGCATATCTTAAAACTCACTTTAGACGAGAGTTTTATATAGCTTCTATGAATATGGATATAATTAACACCGATAAAATTTCAGTATTTGTTCAAGATGCCAAAAACTCGGGTATTGAGGTTTTGCCTCCGGATATAAATAAATCTGAAGCATATTTTTCAGGCGAAATCGATAAGAACAATAAAATACGCTATGCTTTAAGCGCACTCAAAGGGTGCGGAATTGCAGTTATGGCAAACATAGTCAATGAACGCAAAAAAAATGGGAAATTTAAGGATATTCACGATTTTATCAAACGCGCAAAGTCAGTTGGTGTGCAGCAGAGACAAATTGAGATATTAACTTTTGCTGGGGCTTTCGATTCGATACATCCAAATCGCCATCAAATTTTTGAATCATTGGATATCTTGATGGATGTGGCAGAAGACGGAGAAACAAAGCAAATGTCGCTTTTTGCCGATATAAAACCAAACGTAGTTGAATTAAGACAAGTGCCTGAGTGGAATTCTATCGAAAAACTTGATCGCGAAAGAAGGGCTATTGGATTTTATTTAAATGCGCACCCAATGGATATATATGCTGGATTTTTGGAAAATTATCATGTTACGAGGAGCAAAGATTTCAGGGATAGTGAATCTACTGTAAAAATCTCTGGTATTTTGCTGTCTAAAAAGGAAAAATTATCTAAAAATGGACAAAAATATGCCTTTCTGACTATCTCAGATCAAGATAATTCCTTTGAGGTGACGGTATTTCCGGACGTTTTTGCGAAGTCAAAAGATTTGCTAGTCGTTGGCAATTCGTTACTACTTGATGCAAATATAAAAATCGATGGAGATAATTTAAAAATTCTAGGCACTTCAGTACAAAACATTGACAAAATTATAGAAAATCAAAAAGTGTTTATAGAAATATCAGAAAATGCAGATATAGATAATCTATATCAGGCTTTAGAAAAAATACCTGATGGAAATAATGCAATATCTTTTATCGTACGCAAACAAAACGGCTCCAAAATTGAGGTAAAGACACAATATTCGAAAAATATATCTATTGAAAATAGAAATGCTATTTCCAGAATACAGGGAGTTAGTTTCTATAACCTCGTGCAATAAGATACATCTCGGGCGATTCTTTGCGACTGGAAAGCGGCTTAAAATGTCCAACCTTAGCGAAACTTTGTTTTAAATTTCGTAACAAATCGTTTGTAGCTCCTCCCTGAAATACCTTCGCTACCAGCGAACCTCCTGGCTTCAAAATTTTTATAGAAAAATTATATACATCTTCAAGGAGGTTTATAATTCTCAGGTGATCAATTTTTTTTATACCACAAGTATTTGGCGCCATATCGCTTAAGACAGCGTCAGCTTTTTCATTTCCTAAAAGTTGAATGAGCATTTGCATGTTTCGCTCTTCAGCAAAATCACCTCTGATGAACTGTACATTCGGGAGAGGGGTCATATCCAAAAGGTCAATTGCGATCACTTTTTTTGCTATATTTGCTACGACTTGAGACCAACCGCCTGGAGCGGCCCCCAAATCAAGTACGATGGAATGCTGATCAAAAATTTTAAATTTTTGCTGTATTTCTAATATTTTATAGGCAGCCCTAGAACGATAACCTGCTTTTTTAGCTTTCTCTACATATTGATCGTTCATTTGTCTCCTGAGCCATTTTTTTGACGACTCTTTCAACTTTTTATTGCGCACTTTAGTCATTCGGCTCTCCAGTTTATGGTGCCCGGAAGAAGACTCGAACTTCCACGGAGTTGCCCCCACACGCACCTGAAGCGTGCGCGTCTACCAATTCCACCACCCGGGC
>CACYDS010000075.1 GCA_902773285.1 uncultured Pseudomonadota bacterium
GCGTATAATTCCAAATTCTCCATAACAGTTAAATCTTCATATAAACCAAACTTTTGAGGCATATATGAAATCATTGTTTGCAATTCATGAATAGATATAAAGTCACTTTTGCCACGCTCATATATATCGAGTGTTTTTCCATCGATTATTATTTCGCCAAAATTTGGAGTAAGAATACCAGCTAATATTCTCAGCAACGTTGTCTTTCCAGCTCCATCGGGGCCTATAAACCCAGTTATTTTATTACTTCTTATTTCACACGATACATCATCAAGAGCTGTTATACTTCCATCGTTAAACTTCTTTGTTAAATTCTTTATTTCAATCATTTGGGTTTATTTCCCATAACTAACAGTTACTGGCATACCCTGCTTTAGCTCAGGAGCCGGCTCGTCTAGAATAACTCGTATTCGATACATTAAACTCGTACGCAACTCTGATGTTTCAATGTTCTTCGGCGTAAATTCTGCTTCGGATGAAATAAACCCGATATGTCCTTTAAACTTTTTATCAGGCATCGTCTCAATGTTTACGTATACAGTATCTCCTAGCTTAATTTTTGACAAAACGCTTTCATTCGCAAATGTTTTTATACGCGTTTGTGCATTCGGCATAATCGAAAATACGACTGTTCCAGAGGCAATCATCTCTCCGGGCTCAATGTTTCGCGTTAAAACAATTCCATCAACCGGCGAAAATAAATCGGCATCTTTATAGTCAATGTTCGTGTAATCATACGTTGCTTGTGCCGCATCAACCTTGGATTTTGCAACTTCATAAGCTGTTTTAGATGTATCATACACTTTTTCAGAAACACTTTTCTTTTTCAGCAACCCGACGTTACGTTTATAATCTTTCTCAGCATTTTGAAAATTGATTGTCTCCGCTTTTAATTGCGCTTTGGCATAATCCAGCTTTGCTTTAAAAATATCCTTATCGAGTGATGCCAGCAATTCACCCTTTTTAACTAGTGCACCCTCATCAACCAGTATATTCTCGATACGTCCTGTAACTCGAAATGCCAAATTCACATCATGAATTTCAACATTTCCATTTAAAACTATTACCTCTTGTCCCTTATATAAAAACTTATAAGCGCCATATCCAACTATCAGAATAATAATCGCAGTTATTATAAAACTCTTTTTATCCAACATATATTTACCATTGTTCTGCCTCTTTTACCATTCTAGCATATTCCTACACACTCTGAATATGCCATTGCCTGCAGCTTATCTGGCTTTATTCTTGCTCAAAGTTACATCGATTATCTTTTGTAGCAGATCTTTAGGATTCAATCCAGCAAACCTAGCAATATCTGGAACTAGCGATGTTGCTGTCATGCCGGGTTGAGTATTGATTTCAAGAAAATAAACCTTGTCACCATCATATCTGTAATCTATGCGGACAATGCCAGAGCACTCACAGGCGTTAAATGCAATTTTTGACATTTCATGCATTTCTTCCATTGCCTTTTTATCCATTGAAAAATTAGAAATATGAGATGACGCGCCAATTTCATACTTCGCCTTGTAATCATACGTTTGATTTTTGAAAGTTATTTCGAGTGAGCCCAGAACTTCACCATCGAGCACACATACAGTAAATTCACGTCCTTTGATATATTTTTCAATAATGATTTTATCGCCAAATATCCAATTGGTATTTCGTAATTTTTGCCAGTCTTCTTCGCACAAAACAATAAATAATCCAACACTAGAGCCATTTTGAGCAGGCTTTATGACAAACGGATAATCGATATGTTCCTTTGCCTCCAGTAAAAGAGAAGCATTTGTTTCAAATCCCTCAACAACTCTTACCCCACTGTTTTTTACTATTTTTTTACAAACCGCCTTATCAAAACATATCGCTGAACTTCGAACGCTGCATCCGCTATATGGAACGCCGAACACATCCAAAATTCCTTGAATTACACCATCTTCCCCACCAAAGCCATGAAGCATATTAAAAATAAAATCTGGATGAGTTTCATAAAGGCTAGCAACCAGGTGCCTGAGCTCTTTCCTAACATCTATCTCTGAAACAGAATAGCCCATATTTCTAAGAATATTTGCGACATTATGACCTGATAAAATTGAAATTTCTCGCTCAGATGACCATCCTCCTAGCAAAACGGATATATTTTTTATATTTTGACTCATAGGGTTACAGAAAAAGGCCATCACCCCCTAAATGATATACAAGCCGTGTAGCAAATTCAAGAAAAAGGATTGATTATCCAAGTTCAAACAGATGCGAGATAAGATGCGTCTCCTGAACTATAGTTAGAAATATACTCCAAAGGGGTAAGGCCGTGCAAGGAGAATTGCTGTCAGGGATCGACATGAATTTGCACACGCCCCCCGAAATATGTTAATCTATTTCTTAGAGGGAATTATTTTTTAAGGTTTTAGTCATGATAAGTAAAAGTTATGTATTCGGGTGGGGGCTATTAGTTAATACTATAGCTATATTTGCTTCTATTTCGAGTGATGTAGTAGCATACGGAGATATACGTAAGTGTAGAAACCAAATAAATCAGATATATTGGGATTGCTTGTGCAGTTGGAGAGAGTTTGTTATTGGAAGAGATTACATTACCGAGAGCAACACTTTTAAAGATTATCACTGGATCCTTGAGGACAAATATAAAGATTCCAGAACAAAGGTTATTGGACAGGCTATAGCTGATTGTGTTACTAGAGAGAATGAGTTTGCAAAAAAGGCGCCTGAAGATATTATAACTTTTGAAGGTACAAACCCAGTAACTTATAAACAGAAGCATTGGAATGCATTTATTTTATATAACTATATCCATGAAGTGATTAATGGAGGGAATGATGGAGACGTAGCGGAAGTATTGAAAGATAAATTGGACGAACTAAAGAAAAATTATAGAGGTA
>CACYDS010000076.1 GCA_902773285.1 uncultured Pseudomonadota bacterium
AAAAGTGTTCGACCAGGTTACAATTGGTTTTTGATTTGCGAGCTTAGACATGAATGTAGCGCCAGAATTGTTGGTCGACTTGTGAAGCGGAATCTCCTTCCTCCTTTTCCCTTATTTTACAAAAACGGTGAGTTCTTGTTTGATCTATTTGGATATGTATATCCACCTATTTCTCCTGCGGGATTGTCGGTGAACATAACCTGACCATTAAGCACCAATTGGTTGGACCTGCTGCTGTATGTCGGATTTCCATTTGCATTATCGTACATTGTAACGTTATCAAACTCCATGGTCAGCACATAAAAACCATTTGAAGTCTTTCTATAGGAAACAAACTTAATCTGGCCCTTAACATTTCCTTTCCATGAAAAAGTGGAAAGGATGCCTTCTGGCGACTTTTCACTATATTTTATTTTGTTATAAATCTCATGATTATCCCCATCATTAAGAAATGCTATGACATTACCTTTCTTATCTGATGCGGGGATAAAATCAATAAGGGTGAAAAAGCATTCGACACATCTATTGTAATCTTGATATATGACGAAGTTTCCTTTCTCATCAAATACCTGATATTTAGTATCTTTTGCATTTAACAAAAGGTTGCATGTTGAACGTCTCTTGTATTCTCCAAGAGAATACTGGGAGTTAATATACGTTTTGTAAATGCCTGAAGCTGGCTGGTCAAAGGTAAGTCCATAATAGTAGTTCATTCCATTTACGGTAAAACTATAGTGTTCTATAGTGCTTCCTTCGGCGCCCTTGGAATCATCTTCTTCATCATCTCCACACGAAAAGAGAGACAAACAGGTAACTACCATGAAAGCAAATGAAATGAAAGTCAATTTTTTCATGTGAAAGTTAATTTTTCCATTTATGGTATAGAAAGCGTTTTTCAGTCTATTGGAACACCTCTGAGGGTCGTATCTAAAGCATTCAAATAAGAGATTTAACCTGTTCTACAAATTCATTTGCTTGTGAAGCCAGTTCCAACACTTCTGAAGGAGAGACTTCAGCTATGCTGTTGTAATCTGCTTTTTGTCTTAGTTGTATCATTCTAGCATAAAAGCGTCCATATTTTTTCTCCAGAAGCCCCTGCATAATAAAATCCTGACCTAAATGTGTCAATACCCCATCATGCGTTTTTGTTGAAATACCACGTGAAATGAACAACGCCTGAAGAATATGGAAACAGGCATAGTAAAACCTATTAGCCGCTATTTCCCAACGTTCCTGAATCACCATATCATTTGCATCTGTCAGCACTCGGTGAGACTTTTCTATTTGCAATCTAATGAGTAATTCCTTATCCATAACTTTGAGTTAAACGAGATTAATTCCATCCCGCATCACGTTATCATAAAAAGGAGTGATGCTACTTGCTGTCCATTCGTCCATTGTATATATGATTGGGGAGATTTGGGCACCTATTCTCCAGCCAAGTTCAACAAACGGATAACTCACATTATCGTAGTCGACTTGATTTAGTTGTGGCTTTCTTAAAATAATAAGAATATCCCAGTCAGAACCTTTGCTTGCATCGCCTCTGGCTCGTGAACCATAAAGCAAAGCCTTTCCTCCTTGTGGCACCACACTGTGGGCCACTTCTTTTATCTGACTCAATATGTCATTATCTCTCTTTGTCATAAGAACTATACTTGAGTACTCAAATTATATGTTTTTCTCGTCATCGTTGCAAAAATATAACAAAGATTTGATTTTTCCAAGAATTCGATAACTATTCAGCGGATATTTTTTACATGAATTTCCACGAATTAATCAAAAAATATGAAGAGTGAAGATTCTGAACTTCCCCAAGGTAATTCTGTTTGTTAAGAAGAGAAGATCAAAAACCGCTTCGCTTCAGAAAAAATAGAAAAATAGTTTGAGGTGTACGATTGTGAGGTTTGCGGACATGCATAAAGCAGGTCCCTACGAATTCTGTAACATTTTTGCGCACGCCAAAGGGGACATTTGTGGAGAAGCGGACGCGATACATCGCGTCCCTACTTGCTTCATTCGGATAAGCCGTCCATGAGATGATTGAGTTCTTTCTCTAAGTCGTTTCCCATTTTCTCGAAGTCGCCGCCCATTTTCTCCAATTCGTTACCGAGTTTTTCGAAGTCTTTTTCATTAAATTCGCTCTCAATGCCTTCTTTTAAACCTTCGGAGAAGGAGCCGATGCTTTCCATGAATTCTTGCAGATG
>CACYDS010000077.1 GCA_902773285.1 uncultured Pseudomonadota bacterium
CGGATGTGGTGGAACTGGTAGACACGCAAGATTTAGGTTCTTGTGACGCAAGTCGTGGGGGTTCAAGTCCCTTCATCCGCACCAAAACTTTTGCTGGTAAGTCGTACTTGTTGTAATATTTTCACAACTGCCCATCGTAACTTTTTTACATTGTAAAAGCGCAAATGCCTGTACTTCATGCATTCGTGATATATCTTTTTCAGGAACACTAGCCCAAAAGCAAAAACTATTTCATTAAATCGCCAAATTTTGTAAGCGAGCTGTTGAAGAAAAGTTCTATATTCCCAACCGGTCCTTGACGTTGCTTGGCAACAATAACCTCCGCTCTATTTTTAACCTTCTCCATCTCCTCTTGCCATTTTACGTGAGCATCAGAGCCTGAAGCTGGCTCCTTACGCTCTTTGTAATATTCTTCCCTGAAGACAAACATGACAACATCTGCATCTTGTTCAATAGATCCAGATTCACGCAAATCCGAAAGCTGCGGCTTCTTATCATCTCTTTGTTCAACAGCACGAGATAATTGTGAAAGGGCAAGAACAGGAATATTCAGCTCTTTCGCGATACTTTTCAATGTTCTTGTAATTTCAGATATTTCCTGCACTCTATTTTCAGCCCTATTCTTGAGATTTCCAGAAGCATTAATCAATTGAAGATAATCTATTACGATAAGCCCAATATCTTTCTGCCTTTTGAGTTTTCTGGCTTTGTTGCGAATTTGTGTGACTGAAAGATTGGATGAATCCTCTATATATAGCTCTAAATTACTGAGCGATTGACTAATTGAGGCAAATTGATCAAACGCATCCTTGGGAATTTCGCCACGCCGTATTTTGTCCGAAGGAATGCCGGATTCTATTGCTAAAATTCTTGTTGCTAGTTGCTCTGACGACATTTCCAATGAGAAAAAAACAACCCCAGCTCCTCCGTCCCTGTTTTGAAGTTTGGCCTTAGCTGCGTTTAAAGCTATTCCGGTCGCTAAGGCCGTTTTTCCCATAGACGGGCGTCCCGCAAGGACTATTAAGTCAGATTTTTGGAAACCGCCAAGCAAACGATCAACAAAATGAAATCCAGAAGTAACGCCTATTATGCTGCCCTTATGATGAAATGCATTCGCTGCAGTCTCAACAGAGATGCTTAACGCCTCTTTAAATGCGATTAAACGCCCATTACCAGAAATTTCATTGTTCAGGTCATATAATTGTTTTTCTGCGTACTCTATTACGTCTTGCCCAGTCTCAGAATTGTCCATCGTTTGCGCTTCATTTATCGCGTTATCACTAATTTCCACAACTTTGCGACGCAGATAAAAATCTTGAATTATTTTTGCGTATTCAGCAACGCTTGTTACGCCTATAACTGTATCAAATAAGTCTAATATGTATTTCTGGCCACCAGCTTGATTGAAAGTTTCGTCATTCTTCAATCGCGCAGTTATAGTTATTGGATCGGCGACAGAACCCTCGTTTCTGATACGATTTATGGCGTCATAAATCTTCTGATGTAACTCTGCAACAAAGTGTTTAGATTGGAAAGTCGACGGTATATCATCGATACGCGTGTTGTCTAATATCAATGCACCAAGCAAAGCCTGTTCAACCTCGAGGCTATGTAGGACTTTATCTCTCATTTGCTTCAATATATTCTTCGATCATATTCAAAGAAGCCTCAATAGCTTTTTCTTGAAATTCCTTGTCTTTTGTTGCCCCCCCCAACCTTTCCTTGATTTTATGTGTAATATTTTCTATATATTCTTTCTGCGCCTTTGACAAAAAATTCCGTTCAAGCGCTAATTTTGCATTCTCATATTCTCTGTTCTTTTCAATAATAATTTGCTCAATCTTTGCGTTATTATTATCGCTTCTGATTTTTGCCTCTTTTCTAGCCTTCGCCTCCTCAGCTTGGGCGTTTTTTCCCAGTCTATCTATTTCCAAGCTCAGTCTTTTTATTTCATTTTCGGCATTTTGTCTCGACTGTTCATTATTTGTGAGTGCATTCCTTATATCCTCTATGGATTTTTCTATTTGCTTATTTAATTTTTTGTATGCAAATTTATACAATAACCACACAGCCAGCGCAAAACTTACGATCAAGAATGTATGTTCACTAAGCAGCATATTCATATTCTTCTTCCATCACATGATAATTTTTGCAAGGCGAATTCCGATAATAAGTTTATTTTATCGGCTTCAAGCTCAGCTATAGCTTTTATATCTTCGGTATATTTCGTTCGCAACTGTCTTACCACTTTCTCATGATTACGCTTCAGATTATTGAGTTGTTCAGATAAGAGCTTTTGATACTTTAGATCAACTTCGTTCAGCATATTTGTTGTCTCTAGAGCTATGTTCCTGTTTATTTCTACTATTTTTCGGTTAAGCTCACCCTGTTCATTCTCTAATGAAGCCAATTTTATGTCACCTGCAGCAATGGTTTCTTCGCGTCTTTTTATTATTGCGTTCATTTTGGGAACGAATCTATTTTTCATGACAACAACGAGAATGCAAAGACATATAACTAGCCAAAATATTTGCGATGTATAATATGAAAAATCTAACTGTGGAAGCATTGTTTAGGCCGTAAATAGTATGATCATAGCGACGACAAAAGCCAGCAAAGCTATCGATTCTATTAGTGCAAAACATAACATCCCCGTTGATACGAGGTCGTTCTTCGCCGAGGGATTTCTAGCTATTGATTGGATGAGCGACGAAAACAAATTTCCTAGCCCCATTCCAACACCAAACAGAGCAATAACAGATATCCCTGCTCCAATTAATTTTGCTGCTCCTGCATCCATTTTTTATTCTCCTTCCTTAATGCGTCTGAGGTTCTAGCGATTCAGACAAATACATGCATGATAAAACGACGAATACATAAGCCTGCAGCATGCACACAACAAACTTAAAAAGGCTTAATGCTACATCCACAGCAACCGGCACTACCGAAAAATACGAAAACACGGCAATGCTGGCTATTGATGCAGCAAATCCTGCTATTACTTCGATCATTATATGCCCAGATACCATATTTGCAAATAGTCGAATGCCCAAGCTTATCGGTCTAAACAAAAAAGACAAGAGCTCAATTACAATAAAGATTGGAACTAAATATCCAGGGATTCCAGCCGGACAAAAGCGTTTAAAGTAAGCCATTTTTTGATTCATTATGCCGACTATTATTGATGAAATAAAGACTACTAGTGACATTCCTATAGTTATGCAAAGTTGACTGGTATACGAAAAAGCAAATGGGAAAAGTCCGGCAATATTCCCAAGCATAATGAACAAAAACAAAGCCATCATATATGGAAAAATCTCTACGCCCTTCTTGCCTGCATTTGATTTAACGATGCCGCCGATAAAGAAAAATAATTTCTCCACAACAACCTGTAGCTTTGTTGGAACAATTTCTCGATTTTTAGTGGCTAACCAGAAGATACAACAAATAGTAGCAACTACGAGAAACATAAAGATTGATGAGTTTGTTATCGATATATCTAAACCGAATAGATTCATTGGTAAAATATTTTTCACCAAAAATGAAGCCATAGGATCAATCATAAATGTTCTCAATGAGCAAAATTACTATCAACTTACTATAAGTATGTCATAATGAGAGCATTTACGCAATGTTAAGAATTATTTTTTGATATTTGATATTTGATAATATGTTTATACGCGTTCATAAAAAATTAATACATATAAGTTAGTCTATAGAAGGTATAGGCATGTATAGAGATGAAACTATCTGTTATTTTTTTGGAGGATAATATGAATAAAATACTACAACTTAATTTAGCTTCGGCATTAATGGCAACAACTGCATTTTCAGCGGCCACCACACAGCATACATTAACCAACGGTATGGCAATAGGAAACGGGACAACCCTCATATTGCCAGCCAATCACCAATTGGTAAATGCAGGAACTAATAACGGCTTATCTAATGGAACATACAACGCGGATGATAGTACGGTCATAGATGTGCTCGTAGGCGGTTCATTGATTACGAGCAGCAATGATCAATCGGACCAAGCGAACGCCACTCCTGGCGGCACAATTGGAACGAACGGAGAAAATGATGATAATGGGATTACGGTCAGACACCACGAGTCAGATTGGGTCAGTAATGATGATCACGTTTACGGAATTAACTCCGAGCGAGGATTTATTTCCAAGGCAATTAATTTTGGCAGAGACGCATACTTGCAAGAAATGTATGACACATCAAAACTTGCACGTATATATTCAAACTACAGCGGAAATGATGAAAAAATAGGTCTCCATGACCCAGATGAGAATGGTGAGGTATATCGTGATACAATCTTGCTATCACAGGAATCTCAAGGCGCTTTAGGGGCTGGAGAAAAAGCTTTATCTGCCAACTTACTGTTTCCAAACAACTCGGGCAATAGTTCAATAATCCCTGGTCAGACTTTTGTCATTCCAGCAACATCATCAAATGCCACAATATCGGCAAATCTTTCGAATTCAAGTAACGATTTCACAGAAAACTTTAGTACCTATGCAACTTCTCCAAAGTTACAAATTTTGCCGGTCGCTAACAGCACTTTAACACTCACAGGAAATAACGACAATTTTAGTGGACAGATAACCATTGGAGATAATTCAACCACTGGCGGAACCATTGCCTTTGGAGATTCCAATGCTGATGCAAATGCCGGAAGCACAACGCACGCGCTTGGAGGATACACCAACATGAGCGTAAGAAATAACTCAACAGTATCATTAGCTGGGAGTGACGCAGTTAGCATCGATAAACTGTGGACATTCTACGGAGCAGCAAAACTTCAAGCTACTGGAAGGATTACATTAACATCAGGTGGAATCATGACTTTCGGCGAGAATCCCTAACCAGCATGGGGGAGAACAGGTACCTGAAGTCGTCACTGATGATACAAATCCAACAATAGTCAATCCAGAAAACGATCCAATACCAGGTGTTAATGGCAATAATGACGACGAATACGGCGACGCCGGCGGCGAGGACGACGGCGATCTCTTTTAAAGAGGATAGGGATTATGGAGGCTCGCTTTCGAGCTTCCATAAATATTTTTTACAATCAACTAGTCAACCGTAAAACCCAATGTTTCAAGAAGCGCAAGATCGTCAGTATATTTGGAATTGTTCACGGTTAGCAACTTTTTGCCTATAAAAATGGAATTTACCCCAGCAAAAAAACAAAGCGCCTGCAATTCAGCAGACATTGTTTCTCGCCCCGCAGACAGCTTAAGAAAAGAGCGAGGGAACATGATCCGTGCTAAGGCAAAAAATCTAACTAAGTCGAAACTATCTATTTCCGGCGCATCTTCCAATGGAGTGCCGGGAATTTTAACTAATTTATTTATAGTAATCAGATCCGGATCTTTAGATAATGACTTAAGTTTCAACAACATATTTATCCGATCTTCACGCGATTCGCCAATTCCAAGAATACCGCCAGTACATATCTTTATCCCATATTGTTGACATAAAGCCAAAGTATTCATGCGCTCTTCGATTGTTCTAGTTGTGATTATATTTTTATAATGTTCAGGCGAAGTGTCGATATTATGATTATAATAATCTAAACCACTTTTTTTAAGCCGCATTACTTCATTTTCATTTAGAGTCCCCATGCAACAACATGCCTTCAATCCGAGTTTTTTTATTTCCACAACTGCTTTGCAGACCAGTTCTAATAATTCCGGACTCGGCTTTCGTCCAGACGCCCCGAGACAAAATCGGCTGGCTCCCATTTTCTTGGCTTCCCGAGCTGATTTTATTATTTCTTCCAAATTGGTTATTCTTTCCATCGGAAGACGTTTTTTATTTCTGGTCGACTGCGCACAGTACGCACAGTCCTCTGGGCACCCTCCGGTTTGAATACTCAGTAGCGTACACAACTGCATCTTAGTGATATCGAAATTTTGCCTATGTACAGTTTGCGCACGGTACAGCAATTCTAGTAAGGGCTCATCGAATATTTCCCTAGCCTTTTCAAAATCAAATATCGATTCCATCTTGTTAACAAGAACAAAAAACTAGGATTATCTTACTCCAAAAAGTTACGCGCCGGCAACGGGAGCGACAACTGTTTTTGTCCAGTATTTTATACAATTTGTAATGCTCTCCTTAAAG
>CACYDS010000078.1 GCA_902773285.1 uncultured Pseudomonadota bacterium
AGATGGTTCAGAGAAGCTTAAAGAAATGATAAACAATATAAAAGAAGTTCCTGCGAATGGGATTTTTTAAATCAAAATCTCACGTTTACCAGTATGATTTGGAGCAGAAAGGCGTGCTTTCTGCTCCGTGTTGATTTCACTCGTTATAAAATTGCACATGTCCTTGAATAACATATGAAACATTGCTAAAATATGAGTATATGGGTACTTATTATTGACAACTGGGAGATATCAAAATGTCTTTTAAAATGAGAAAAATTTTAGGTGCGTCTGCGTTATGTGTTGTGAGCGTGTGTTCCGAACAGAGTTGTTTTGCAACCATAAACACAGTCAGTGATTTAAAAAGGTTTGTTTATCGAAATTGTTGGGGGGCGTGGGCAAGTTTGAAGACAAACCTACCTACTAATATTCTTGAGGCTAATAATATTAGTTGGCTCAAAGACGTGGGACTCTCTACTTCCATATATAACCAAATCGAAACAGCAATAGCCGATTGCATGACAGTTAATAATGAATTCAATTTGGCAGTGCAAGAGCAAAAAATAAATCCGAATGCGATAGTAAAATTTAATACGGATCCGAAGCAGTATAATCAAAACAACTGGAATGCAGTGGTGTTATATAATTACCTTGCTGAAGCTATCTGGGGATTTCTACAAGGATGGGCTCATGGACAGCAAGACCAGTGTATTGAATATGTTGGAAATATGATAAAATATCATTACCATAATATACCTAATATAAACAATTATATAGATATCTCAGTCAAGGTTATAAAGCAGTATGCCGAAGCTTTAAATTTGTATGAATATGTAAAACGTCTACAGAAAAATGCAGCAAACGGCCCAGAAAGCCAATTTATTGGTTATTGCATCGGTGCCAATATGGGGGATTCTGCAATAACTAGATTTGATGAAGATTTTAAGAACGCAGATGTCTGTTTCTATAAAGTTCTAACAAATACAGGTAAAAAAGTGCAACCTACGCCGGTGAATGTTAAGATAAGGAACGGGAAAGTGCTGGAGTACCAAACTCCACACGGAGTATGGAGCAAAATGTCTGCAGACATGAAATTATTGGACAAAAAAATAACGGAGGACGAAACTAAAAAGTGGAATAATCCAGATCTTACAAAACACACCTCTCCTAAGAAAATACACAATTTGTGTAACATGTATACTTGTCACGTCAATTCTATAATCACCGCTTTGAGCAGGTCAAATGTATTTAGGAATGCAATAAAGAAAGTAGCAGAAACTCCAGTAAAGCACGTCAAAGTACTTGGTAAAATTTTTGATTTAGACCTATGCAAACAGATACATAATATGATAGTGAAGGGAGTGGATCAAGGAAAAATGGCTTATTCAAAAAATGACGGACAAAATTATTACAAATCGGCACATGATCAATTAAGGGTAAGTGAGGCTTCGATAAATGCTTTAACAATTATCAAAGATAAGATAAATCCAGAAATATTTGCGGGAAACGAGCAGACCTTGAACATGCTACCCCAAAACCAGAAGCTGGATGTAGACCATATAAAGGCAGAGTGTTATAGGACTTCTTGCGTTCAACCCTCGTCTTTTTCCTGTTCTGATATCCTAAGAAATTTTTTGTTAGCGATATCTGACGAATTGGATGCATATGGGGTAGAGAATATACTGACATTCAGCTTACGGAGGATTGATAGATATAACCCAATAAACAAAAATGTTAACTTAAACCCTATACCTTACAATCTGGATAACAAGAATAGACTTGTCACTGGCGGTTTTTCGGTTTTATCACCTGACGGTTTTCTACAGATAATTAAGAATGCTACTGACAAAAATTTAGGAAAAGTACTTCAAAAGGTTTTAGATTACCAGGATCCTAGTACGAACAGCGCTCCTATAAACTGGCATGGATGGTCGGATGTCAAAGCGAGTCAAGTTTTTTCCAATAAGATACAGGTATTACCAGATGTATTTTTTGTTGACATGGCTAACGAACACATGCTTACTACAATAGTAGAACCAACCCCAAAAATAACTTTGCAAGATTCTGAGGGAAAAAAGACATACAGATTAGTTTCTGGGATTGCTTGTCTCCCAAATCACTTTGTTGCAAAGGTGCCGTTAAAAGATAACAAATTCTATATCGTTGACGATACACGAGAAGATGGAGATACAGCTCAGGAAGAAGATCAATACTTACAGAGTTACAACCTGAATCCTGCGCATACCGAGAAGATCAATAAAAATCACCTAAAAATACGAATTGCCATATACGAAAGGTGTGGATGACGCACATCTCCTACATTTTACTCAGCAAATCCTGGAGCAATTTGTTAATTGTTTCAGGATTTCCTTTGCCTTGCATCGATTTCATGGATTGTCCGACAAAGAATCCGAATAGCTGGGTTTTGCCGGATTTATACTGCTCCACTTGCGCTGGATTTTTCGACAATACCTCTTCAACGACTTTGCGGATAACTCCTTCATCCTGTATCTGCACTAGTCCTAACTCTTGGACTATATCTACCGGCTTGTGACCAGACGAAACCATTTCAGCAAATACAGTTTTAGCTATTTTCCCGGAGATTGTTTTATCTACAATCAAGTCAACTAACTCCGCCAGGTACTCTATTGGAAATCCAATTGTATCGATGGTTTTATTTTCCTTATTCAAAATTGCAAACAGCTCACTGATCATCCAGTTGGCTATGAGTTTTGCTGTCTCAGATGGTTCAAACTTAGACGCATTTACTGCTTTTTCAAAACAATCCGCAACTTCTTTGTCATCAATAAGAACATCCGCATCATTAGCCCTTAGCCCATATTCACTCATAAACCGTTGCTTTTTCTCATCTGGTAATTCAGGCATCTCTGCTCTGAGACGCTCTATTCGCTCATCGGATAGAATCACCGGTTTCAAATCCGGATCTGGGAAATAGCGATAATCTGCCGCATCTTCTTTTGAACGCATTGAACGTGTTTCACCAGTATTCGAATCAAAAAGTCGCGTTTCCTGAACGATTTCCTCGCCTGTTTCCTTTGCTATTATCTGGCGCTCTATTTCATATTCTAGTGCTTGTCCCAAGAAACGTATTGAATTGATGTTTTTGATTTCGGCTCGATTGCCAAACGGCTCACCAGGCTTGTGTATGGAAATATTAGCATCCACTCTCAGGTTTCCTCGCTCCATATTGCAATCGCTAGAGCCAACGTATTTCAATATATTGCGAAGCTTCTTGACGTATTGCATTGCCTCATAAGGCGAGCGCATATCTGGCTTTGAAACAATTTCCATAAGCGGCACGCCGGATCTGTTCAAATCGATATATGAAAACTCTGGCGATAGGTCATGTATGCTCTTCCCGGCATCTTGCTCAACGTGAATGCGTTCGATATTGATACGCTTCACAGTGCCATCCAGAAGTTCTATGTCGATATATCCATCAGTCACTATCGGGTAGTATAGTTGCGAAATCTGATAGCCTGAGGGTAAATCCGGGTAAAAATAATTTTTCCTATCAAAACGGGAAATTTTGTTGATAGTCCCCTTGATACCAAACCCAGATTTTACCGCTTGGTCAATTGCATTTTCATTCAATACAGGCAACATACCGGGCATTGCAGCATCGTAAAAGCTGACTTGGGTGTTCGGATCAGAACCATATGCCGTTGGACTTGAGCTGAATAATTTGGATTTCGTAGCAATTTGCGCGTGCACCTCCAACCCGATGATGACTTCCCATCCTCTGACTAAATTCTCCATACAAGTTCTCCTTATATCGTTATAATCTCTTTTCTCAATTCGGCAAAATTTGCCGATTTTTCTATGACATGCGATACTTTGAAAATTTCTGCTTCAGCAAAACGGTTTCCAATCAATTGGACCCCCATTGGCAAACCATCTTTTGAAAGCCCGGCAGGAACTGAAATTGCTGGCAATCCAGCAATGTTGGCATTGACCGTGTATACGTCATTCAAATACATATCAACAGGGCTCATATTTGCAGATTCCTCTATTCCAAAGGCAGTATTCGGCGTCGTCGGGCACAAAATCAAATCAACTTTCGAAAAAGCATTATTCCTGAAATCGTCCTTAATCATTTTTTGAATTTTCAAAGCGCGCGTGTAGTATGCATCGTAATATCCCGCGGAAAGCACGTATGTGCCAGTCAGTATTCTGCGTTTGACTTCTTCTCCAAAACCTTCAGATCTGGAGTTTACGTAGAGTTCATCGATATTACTGAAATTTTTCGCACGCTTGGTATATCTAACGCCATCATATCTCGCTAAGTTGGAGGACGCCTCTGCAGGAGCAATGATATGGTATGCTGGCAAAGCGTATGATGTTGTTTTCAGCGATATATCAACAATCTCGCATCCGGCATCTATCAGCCAAGACTTAGCCTTCTCCAGAAGTGCTAGATTTTCCTCATTCAATCCTTCCAGATATTCCCTGGCTATACCAATTTTCATTCCTTTCACAGATTGACCGAGAAATGCCGTATAATCCGGAATTGCAACTTTTTCTGACGTGGAATCTTTCTGGTCATAGCCCGCCATTGCCTTCAACATAATCGCAGCATCCTCTACAGTCTTTGTTAAAGGCCCAGCTTGGTCTAGAGATGATGCAAAAGCTACCATTCCCCATCGTGAACATAGTCCATACGTCGGCTTTATGCCAACAAGCCCTGAAAATGCAGCAGGTTGACGTATTGACCCCCCAGTATCTGAGCCAATCGCTGCAACGCATAAATCCGAGGCAACAGCGGTCGCTGATCCGCCAGAAGAACCGCCAGGAACAAGTTCTATATCAGGTTTCGATTTTTTGCGATATGGTAGAAAACATGGACCAAAGCAACTCGTTATATTCGATGAGCCCATAGCGAATTCATCCATATTGGTTTTGCCGATGAATACAGCTCCATTATTCAAAAGATTTTGCGTTACAGTAGATTCGTATTCCGGAACAAACTCAGAGAGTATCTTCGAACAAGCTGTAGTTCTTATACCTTTCGTACAAAACAAATCCTTGACGGCAAGGGGGACTCCCAAAAGTGGTAAACTTTCTCCTTTCGCAATTCGCTCATCTGCATGCTTTGCCGACGCGAGTGCCTTCTCTTCATCTAGTGTTACGTAGGCATTCAATTTGGAATAATTTTTTATGCGATTTAAGTAATGTTGCATCAATTCGTATGCTGAAAACTCTCTGCTCATTAAACATTTTTTCGCTTCAGAGATGGTCAAATAATTTTTCATTGTTATTCCCTTCTTAAGCACACTGATGAATATGAACTGCGACTAACGGTCGTTTATTAAATAGTTTCATCACTAATTTTTTCACAGAATAGCTGATGTCTCGTTTCATATTGTCCATATCCTGCATCTTTGCTACCTCGTTCTTGACAATCTGGTACACACCAGAACACATTCTGTTTAGAATTTTTTTATTAGTATTTATGCCCTGAACACTTATTTCAGGCTCGTCAACTAATTCACTAGCAGATATCACAAAACTAACACTCACATGCCCATTGTAACTCATCGCTGAACGTTCACGTAGCGGCTGTGAATTCAGGGAAATTACGCCCCCGCTATCCACCGCATTAAAGACCATATCGCGGTGATCTAATCTTTGTAATTCGCCATTGGAATAGCGTATAACATCTCCAGATTCGGCGACCAAAATCTCTGAAATCCCGCAAGTTTTAGCGAATTCCTGCTGGGCATATAACATCCTTGCATCACCGTGTACAGGCATCAATGTCTTTGGTCGTAGCCATTCATACATCTTTTTAACCATATCTCTATTAGCGTGTCCTGAGACATGTATATTAGCCTCAGTGTCTACAGTGACAATTTCAACGCCTTTGCGAATGAGCATATTTTGCAAATCCCTAATTCCAATTTCATTTCCTGGGATTACCTTTGAGGAGAAAATGACTACGTCATCACCACCAAACTTTATGACCTTATTTTCTCCTCTCGCTAGCCTGTGTAGTGCCGATCGCGATTCCCCTTGAGAACCAGTACAAATCAGTAGGACTTTCTCAGCTGGCGTATTCATTGCTTCCTCGTCCGTCAATATCGAGTTAACATTTTCTCTGAATTTCGGCGTGTAATATGAAGTTTCGGCAATAGCATCCAGCATTTTGTATATTGATCTTCCTATGACCGCTACTCTCCTCTTTAGCTTTTTTGCAATATAAAAAATTGTTTCAATTCTTGCAAGGTTCGATGAAAAACAAGTAACTGTAACGCGCTTATGTTCATATTTTGCGATCACTTGCTCAAGGGAGTCACGAACTGTTGCCTCAGACCCTATATTCGATGCAGTTACCATATTTGTTGAATCGCATAGCAAGCAATCTACGCCTTCGCTGCCGATTTCTATCAACCTTTCAGAATCGGTTTTATCACCAAGAAGTGGGGTTTCGTCAATTTTCCAATCTCCAGTGTGGAAAACATTACCTCCTGGTGTTTTTATATATAGGCCACATGCGCCTAGTATTGAGTGAGAAATTGCCACAAACTCTATCTCAAATTTACCAACAGTAATCCGTTGCTTCCTATTCACAACGTTAATTGGCACCTCATCTTTCCAATGGCACTCGCTTAATTTTTGCCTTAATACCTCCGCTGGAAATTCTGTCAAATACACTGGGCATTTTATCGATTGCCACAAATGATGTATTGCTCCTATGTGATCCTCATGCGCATGAGTTACAAAAATTCCTTTTATGTCTTTTTGATGCTCTTGTATATACGTGATATCTGGAGTCAACACTTCTATACCAAGTTTATCGTAAAATGTTATTCCCAAATCTATGATTATCCATTCATTCCCATAGCCGATCATAGTGCAATTTGCACCAATTTGTTCAAGACCTCCTATCGGAATTATTGTTAAATTGTTATTTGTTTTCATTTTTTTCTCCTTTCTAGAAAACTAAGTCGTTTCATTTTCAAATACTCCAAAAACGGATGATTTACTTATCCATCCTGAATAATTTTCTGTATTTCCGCGAAAAACGACATTACACCAATTTCCTCTGACCGAAATCAGTTCTAGCACAACATTCTTTTTGACGTATGCGACTATGTCTGAAGTCTCATTAGATTTCTGCATCAGTTTTGTCGAATTTTCGCTTGTTACTATAACGAACCTTTTAGGAGAAAGCATGCTTTTGTGTATCCAGCTTTCGTCTCCAAGAGGATCCTTAACTTTTCGCCAATGATCGTATTTCGCAATAACCATGACAGGCGTACCCTTTTGAATATATTCGTAACTTATTTTGTATTCTTTTCCAGGCCCTCTATGCGAATTAACTCTATTGGATTTGATCGATGCATAATAAGGCTCACACCGACCACTTTTGATATAGGCATTCAAATCATTTGAATACATTAAAAATGCTACCGCAAAGAATTTGAGTTTCTTAAAATTCACCAATATAAACTCCCAAATCTCTAGCAACATTGATATATTTATCGTCCATTTTTAAGGTCGCATTCACATTTTTAACGACCTCCCTTATATCTATAATTCTAAGTTTGTTGTCGAAAAATGCAAGCATTTTTCCAAAAATCCCATTCGAAATTAAATTTATTGCTTCAACTCCAAATAAAGTGCCGATCAATCTATCGCTAACGCAAGTCTCTCCGCCACGTTGAATATGCCCCAATGTAACACTACGGCATTCAAAACCGGCCTTCTTTATTTTTTGCGATAGGTAATGACCAATACCTTTATATGAAATGTGAGTATACTTAACGACCCCATCCACTTCACGTTCAGAATGTTTAAAATCTTCGGCTTCTACCGATTCCGCAACAACTATAATGCAATAATTTTTCCCATTTTGAAAATTCCCGCGAATTTTATCGTTTATTTTAGCTATGTCGTATTTAAACTCAGGGACCAAAATAATATCAGCACCAGAAGCAAGTCCGGCATATAAAGCTATAAATCCCGCATCTCTACCCATGACTTCAACAACCATCGTCCGTTCATGGCTTTTGGCGGTTGAACGAATATTCTCTATAGCCTCAACTGCGACTTCAACTGAAGTCCGGAATCCAACTGCATAATCAGTGTAATTGACGTCATTATCTATTGTCTTTGGCACAAAGACGACGTTTAATTCGTCACAATCCGCAGTCAACTCGTTTAGAAGTTTTAAACTACCATCGCCGCCAACACAAATTAGGCTATCGAGGCTCAATTGTCTATAACCATCGATAATTGAATGTTTGACATCGTCAACTGTTCGCCCTTTTTGTATTTCTGAGGACATCCATTTCGTATCAGATAGAAGGATACTTCCAGATTTTATTAGCATATCTTCGTCACAGATGGTTTCATTCAACTCGATGTAATCAGGATGCGACACATCATTGCTTGCCAAGCCTCTAAAACCTCGTCTGATACCGACAAGCGTATATCCTAAAGCCGTTGCACGCAAATATGCACTTCTGATAACCGAATTTAATCCGGAACAATCACCACCAGTGGTCAGTATTCCTACTCTCTTCGACACAAGACCTTCGCTCAATAATCACCTGAATATTGCTCAGTTTATCAACCTATGTTTTGAACTGCAAGTCCGAGTTTGTCAGATGACATTGCCCAAAATGATTCGTAGTATGAAACTGCACACTGCTTACTTACCCGTTTGCGCATCGTCTATTCGAGCATTTGCCTTGTAATTATGGTGATAAGAAAATTCAAATATGCCAATAATTGCTATGGTAAAGTTATACCATTCTGCTCAATACAAATTAGCAATAATTCACGAAAAAATTTAGAATGCACGCGGTTTTTGATACTTACAGATTTTCGCCTACTGAAGCTCATCATTTCCTAGAGTATGAATGTAAAACAAATTGGTTGTACCGGGTGTTCTAAATGGTATTCCAGCTACTATAGCTACCTTGGAACCATTTTGCGCGCTAAAATTACTGACAACGGTGTTTTTTACGACTTCGATAACCTGATCAAAAGTAAAAACTTCATCTATCAAAAAGGCTTGCACTCCATTAACCAAAGCAAGCTTATGTATCGTTTTAGAATTTGGAGTGAGCGCGATTATTGGGGCACAAGGGCGCGCATTAGATACATCAATAGCACATTTCCCAGTTTCAGTAAAGACAACTATAAATTTCACATCATCATTTTGCACTGCCGTTTTTACAGCTGCTGCAAAGGTCGTTGCATTATCGAAGTTGTCATAGAAGAAATTTAACTTATCTTCTTCAGCTTGCATTGTCACCTTCGCCATAGTTTTCACAGCATCTTCTGGAAACTTTCCACTGGCGCTTTCTGCAGAAAGCATAACTGCATCAGCTCCTTCAGCTACAGCACAGGCCACATCAGAAACCTCCGCACGTGTTGGAACATGACAAGATATCATTGACTCTAACATCTGTGTTGCGACAACAACTGGCTTTCTGTGCCGTCTTGCTTTATTGATCAACATTTTTTGAATGCCAGGAACTGCTTCAAATGGCATTTCTACCCCCAGATCTCCTCGCGCGACCATAATCGCATCTGAAACATCCAAAATCGCATCAATATCTTTAACGGCTGAAGGTTTCTCTATTTTTGCTAAGAGGCCTGTTTCCGGATTAACTAATTTTCGAGCGCATTCAATATCATTGGCTGTTTGGACAAAAGAAATTGCCACCCAATCAGCGTCAATCTCCCCAGCAATAGAAACATCCTTTTTATCTTTCTCTGTCAAAGCACTAATCGGCAAAATTGTATTAGGAATATTTACACCCTTTTTATTTGAAAGTACACCTCCATCGACCACTTTAGTTATTATCTTGTCGTGGACATTTTCTTCAACTAGTAATCTGATCTTTCCATCATCCAGAAGTAATTCCGTACCTTCTCTCAAGGCATCAAAAATTTCCGGATGTGGTAAAGTAACTCTTTTGGAATTACCAAAAGCCTTATCGACATCGAGGATAAACTGCGCGCCCTGTTTTAATGATACACTGCCATCTTCGAAGACACCAATACGTATTTTTGGACCCTGCAGATCCATCATAATGGCTAAAGTCTTTCCAAGCTCTTTCTCAATTTTTCTTATACTCTTTGCGTTACATATGTGAGTCTCATGAGTGCCATGGGAAAAATTTAAGCGAAAAACATCCACCCCAGCTACTGCTAACTTTCGTATCACACTCTCGGAACTACTGGCCGGCCCCAACGTAGCTATTATCTTCATCCGTCGCATTCCCCCGCTCATCTGATTCCTTACCGACTTACACAATGTTTCCACTGTATTTTATCAGCTTTTATATTGTATGGCAAGATGTATAGGTGTATATAAGTTCACAACCAATAAGACAGAAAATGCCCAAGAGAGCGTGAGGTAATTCAAAGCTAGAAAATATAGATGTGCGGCAGGAGATGTTTCCTGTCTCACATCTGTTTGAACCTATACGATCCTATAATCGGTTTTATCGGATTATCTGCCAATCACTTTATTAGTTCTCTTCATTTTTCACTTCTTGTACAGTAACGGA
>CACYDS010000079.1 GCA_902773285.1 uncultured Pseudomonadota bacterium
TCTAATAAATAGATTACTATATTTTGGGGGAGTATGCAAATTATCTCCAGCTATTAAATGATAGCTGTGCCTGTCAAGGTCAGCGCCTGAATGGCTCTGAGCATATGCATACCTGGACGGGCCTAGGGGCGCGATGTGGTAAGATATAAACATACCACATCGCTCCCCTATTTATTCAAAATTCATTGATGATTTTGCTGTATTCGTGATATATTTGAGATAGAGTGAGAAAAATGGTGGGGTAATGTATATAAGAATTCTATCTGCGGTGATTATTTCTTTCTTTGCGCTATCAGCAGATGCAAAGTTAAGTTTTTCGAATATACAGGGGCAAAGGGATTTTTTGAATGCTCTTCTGGTGGAAGTGGAAAAATCGGATACATCAAAGAAAGAAAACAAAAAAGAGAACAATTCTGGCGTGGAGAAATATAAACAAGAAATAAATACTCTCAAAAAGGCTCTAATTAATATTGAAGATGAAACAGCAAAACAAAAAGCTAATAATAAAGTTTTGCAGGATTTGGTTGATGATTATAACCGAAAAATAAAAGAACTTGAGAAGACCTACAGGTTTATAATGACAAAATTCAAGAAGTCCAAAAAGCAGGACGAATATCTGAATTCAAAGTCTCATGAGGTTTTTACAAAAGATTCTTTGGATTATGGGAATAAAAGACGCAAAATTAGAGATGTAAAGTTTCGACCTTTGGAATTAGTTGAGCTTAATCATTCATCCAATGTAGGGCACAGCGCGCCGTTGCCAAGTAAGGAAAAATAGAGAGCAAATGCTTTTGTTATTAAACATAATTTTTGTTGTCTTATTTTTGCTTTTATCAGCATTCTTTTCAGCTTGTGAAACTGCAATGACAGCTTATTCCAAGCCCAAAATGTATACGATAGCTAAAGAAGGGAATCTCAAAGCTAAGTTAATACTTGCTTTGCAGTCAGAAGTGGGATTAGTTATCAGCGCAATACTGACTTGTGCGACTATTCTGAATGCTATGGCCGTGGCAGTAACAACGGACCTATTTTCCGAAATTTTGGGAGATTACGCCATCATACTTGCTCCGATAATTACCAGCTTATTCATTGTGTTATTTGCGGAGGTTTTGCCCAAGATGCTCACTATTGCAAATCCGGAAAGTATACTACTTCCATCTGCATATTTCATAAAAGTAACATACAAAACATTGCGCCCACTAAATATGGTAATTGGTTTTATAGCAAAACAATTGTTAAAGATTATTCAACCTGCTTCAAAAAATAGCAAATCTGAATATGAAGATTCACTAGAAGAGCTGAAAGGCGCAATAGCTTTACACAAAGGAGAAAATGTAGAGGACACACAGAAAGAAAAAGAGATGCTACAAAGCGTTCTAGATCTCGGAGAAGTAACAGTTTCAAACATAATGGTGCATAGAAAAAACGTCACAATGATGTGTGCAGATGAACCAATCTCGCAACTTGTTGAACGCATAATGTCTTGCCCATTTACGCGAATTCCACTCTGGAGTCAGAATCGAGACAATATTGTTGGCGTACTTCATGTTAAGGATTTGCTAAAAGCGCTAAAGCGTAAGGAAGAAAAAGAGGAGATAAGTGTATTGGATATAGCGCTGGCTCCAAGATTTATTCCTGAAAATAAAAATTTGCTTGACCAGTTGCAGTCATTTAAAACAAACCATGAGCACTTTGCCCTAGTTGTTGACGAATATGGCTCATTTATGGGAATTGTCACGTTGGAGGACATTATTGAAGAAATAGTAGGAAACATAGAAGATGAGCATGACGTTGTTGCTCAAAATGGAATAAGGAAGCAAAAAGATGATTCATACATCGTCGATGGCTCAGTAAATATACGCGATTTAAATAGGGAGATAAACACAGATTTTCGAAGTGATATAGCATCTACAATCGCTGGATTTGTGATAAATTCAGTTGGCATTATTCCTGAAATTGGGCAAACTTTTGTTTTATATGGATATAAATTTGAGATATTGAAACGTCAGCGCGTACAAATCACTCTCATTCGGATCAGTAAATTAGAAGAAAAAGTTGAAAATGAATGATATTGCTATAAAATCTACCAACTTTAAACACATTGATAAGCTAGTAATAATTCTTCATGGATATGGGAACAGTGGTTCAGATTACATAAAAATTGGAAAAACTTTTTTGACACCAAATATTGATAACGCTGTATTTCTCTTTCCAGATGCGCCGACTCCGTGCGCAACTTGGACCGGACAACAGTGGTTTCCTCTTTCTTTAGAAAATATGAGCTTTGAAGAAATTCGTAATGGCTTAGATCAAGCTGCACCACATTTGTGTAAATATATAGAGACAAAAAGCCAGGAATTCAGATGCAACAATGTCTGTTTAGTTGGGATTTCGCAGGGAGCCATTATGGCTTTGGAAATGATGTATTATACGAAGATATTTAAGATAGTAGTCTGCTGTGGTTTATTTGCTCCAAATTCATATAAAAAAAATAGATCAACTCCTGATATTCTTCTTATTCACTCCGTTGATGATAACATCATCCCATATAAGAAAGCACTGCTGGCTAAATCAGATTTGGAAAAGATGGAATTAAAGGTATCTCTTCATACCTGCCATAACATTAGGCATAGCATCTCTAAAGAGGGGTGGCAAATCGGGGCTGAATTTTTGAATGAATATAACAATATTCAAAATCTTTAAGATATCAAGCTGAAGCAACATGCTATGTGATCGCACACCACTATCTGAATTTTTCTTGCACATCGAGGTATTTACCATCACGAATTCAGTGAGAAACACCTATCTCAAGCATAAGTAAGCCGAAAACTTGTTGGATTGAGAGTTAAAACTCAGTTTTATAATTTCGCTTCTATATACTTATTCTGCAACTTTACAAAACGAAAATTGGAATATTGCATGAAGGAGCAGAACATTGGATTTTTGTGCATATCGTATTATGAATTTTTTAGCTCTGTCTGGTAGTTGTTTTTCGGCTATTACGAACTGTTCAGGAGCTACCCCCTCTTTAGACAAAGTTTGCATCACTTTATCGATATCTCTTAGTTCACCAAGGATAGGTATCCCTTTTATTGTCCAACCAATGTCTGCTTGCTCAAGTGTCAAAATTCCGATAGGCGCCAAATTGAATGATACATCATCATTTGATATTACTTCTCTGCTAAATGCCTCAACTGATTCTACATTACCTATCAGCAATACGCGAGGAACGTAAGTTGTCTGTGACTTGTTTCGAACTATTGCATCAAACTTCTGTATCTTACTTAACTTTTGGTTATATACTATCCTGCACAGAAACCGCGGAAGCATAAGACTAATGCTGAGCACAAACACATTGATTATCAAAACAGAATATGGCAAAAAGTCTCCTTGATTCATCAGCATCATTAGTGGAAAAAAAAGCAAATTTGCCAGTATAACAGAAAGCAATATTGGCGTCATGTCCTCTATTGTTGTATACCTCCAAAATGCCTGATAGGTTTGCAACCAAAGGAAAATACTGGTGCTCACGAGGCTAAAAACTAACATATTTTTCAAAATATAAGCCGGAGAATAGTCCAAAAAATCCATACCTATTCGGAGATGTATCGAAATGAAAAGCGAAAGAAAAGCCAAAAAAGCATCAAAGGCTAGGACAAAATATGGGGACGTAGTGGACGAATGTCTATAGTGCCCAGGCTTCTGATTATTTGTATTTTCCCCATATTCAAAAATCGATACGAAAGTCTTTTTCAGGTTAAAGCATCCCCTGTCGAGAATTTTGCCAATTTTAGATAAGGTCGCTTCTATGCTCATTTCTAATCTCCTTCTCTAGCTATCTAAGAAATTTCTTAATTTTCTGGAACGACTTGGATGTTTTAATTTCCTTAAGGCTTTTGCTTCTATTTGACGTATTCTTTCTCTTGTTACGGCAAACTGCTGTCCAACCTCTTCCAAGGTATGGTCGGATTGCAAGCCTATACCAAATCTCATTCGCAACACCTTCTCTTCCCGACCAGTTAATGTTGACAGAATCTTGTTAGTTGCAGTCTTTAAATTAGATTGAATAGCTGCATCAATTGGCATCATGATCTTTTTATCTTCGATAAAATCACCTAAATGGCTTTCATCCTCATCTCCAATCGGTGTGTCAAGACTTACTGGATCTTTTGCTACTTTCATGACTTTTCTGACCTTGTCGACAGGCATCGAAAGCCGTTCTGCCAGTTCTTCGTGCGTAGGATCTCTTCCGAGTTCACTCATAAGTTGCTTTGATGTTCTAACTAACTTGTTTATTGTTTCAATCATGTGTACAGGAATTCTAATAGTTCGCGCCTGATCTGCAATAGCTCTAGTTATAGCTTGTCTAATCCACCAAGTTGCGTATGTTGAGAATTTGTAACCTCGTCTATATTCAAATTTGTCAACAGCTTTCATTAGGCCAATATTTCCTTCTTGAATTAGATCAAGAAACTGCAAGCCTCGATTTGTATATCTTTTGGCTATAGAAATAACAAGTCGTAGGTTTGATTCAACCATTTCTTTTTTTGCACGCGCTTCACTACGTTCAGCTTTTTGTATTACGTGCATGATTTCTCTGTAAAGCGAGAAAGGTATCACGGATATATTTTCTGCGGTGCGAGCTATTTGTACTAGATTCTTTAAATGTTCTTCGTTGTCATTATAAAATTTTTTCCAGTTATTATTCGCTTTCGTCGCAAGGGTTTCGAGCCATTTGTCATCAAAGTCCTGATCTACAAAGCAGGAAACAAGTTCAGACCTTCTTATGTGATAGTTCTCGGCTTGAGAGACTAGTTTTCTTTCTATTTCTGGAATACCAGAAACAAGTGAAACATTCTGTTCCTTTATGTTGTTAACCCTTTGATTATTGAAATTGATTTCAAAAAAGTTGGTAGCAATTTCTTTTTTCAAATCTTTGTAATCCTTATCACTATCAAGTTTCGCTTTATCAAATCCTAAGAGCTTTTGCTTTTCATAAATTTTTTCAAAAAGATCAAGGTGCTTATCAAAAATAGCGATGAGCTTCATTTTAGCTTCAGCGTCATTTGTTCCTGGTTGTTCTTCCGCATCGTTATCTGGATTTTCCTCGTCACCTTCGTTGCATTTATAATTTAGCTCTTCCTCAACATTGCTAGAATCCGTCAGAACTATGTCTTTTACCAATATTATGTCGTCTTTCAGTCTGGAGCGTAACGAGCGGATAGCATCAGAGGTCATGTGGGTCACACATAATGCAGAATAAAGTTCAAATTTAGATTCCTCAATTCGTTTTGCAATAGCAATTTCGCCTTCTTTGGACAACAACTCAACTCCGCCCATTTCTTTTAGATAAATCTTGACAGGATCATCTCCTTTGGAATCTTCCTGTAAAATGTCGGTATCGTCCTCTTTTTTATCGTTTTCCTCGCTATTCGTACTATTTTCCTCAGGCACAGACATCGATTCTGCATCTTCTATGCTGATTATCTTTACATCGTTGTCAGCGAAATATTCCGTAATTTTTGCAAGCTTTTCAGAATCGTATTCTTCTCCTGAGAACGTATCAAGAAGCTCCTCATTTGTTAAGTACCCGCGTATCCTATATAACTTCATTAACGAAGCTACATTTTGATCATTTGCGACATCCTGTTCCAACACAGTACTAGCATTCTCCTTCGCGCACATTAATTACTCCCTCACTTCTTATTTTTCACTATTTTTAGAGCTGATAAAACCTAATTTCAGCGCCTTAAACCTATTCCAAGTTACGTCATCAAATGATGCTTCACACTCGCTTTTTGCCACTTTCAAATCATTTGCCACACGTTTTCTCGCTATTCCAAGGTCAAAAACATCCTTCCAAAGTTCAATCACATCACTGTCTTGCATTTCATTGCAACTAACAAACTCACTCGCAAGCTGCTTGCTTCTTAGGACTACGTCACCTGCACCACCAAAATCCTGCGAATCTAGATTTTCTAATATACGATGTCTCAAATGCTCGAAATCCTTATCCGAAAACTCAACGCTAGCCAATTCTTCCACAACAAAAGGGATAACAGACGGACGTGATATCAGGATATACAACAACACAGCTTCCCGCAATAGCATTTTTTCTTTTTTGTCAACTTGTACTGATAAGGATTTCCTATAAGCATTTAAATGCGAACTGGGTTTATTTCCCTTACCAAACAGAGCGACGATACGCTCTCTTATCTCTTGTTTATACAGCGCTTTAATATCAGCATTTTGAATCTCATCTATATGAGAAAAAATTTCTCTTTTCCACTTCGCTATATTCTCTGGTGTTTTATTAGGCATTTCTACAAAATTTTGGGCAAAGCGTTCCCAAAGAAAATCAATTAAGTTTTTGGACTTGGAAAGTAACTTCTCCATTTCTGTCTTCGGATGGCTTTTCAAAAATGAATCTGGATCGTCATCCTCAGGAATTTTGCAAAACTTCAGACTTTTGCCGGGTTGTAGATATGACAATGCCAAGATGGCTATCTTTAGCATGGCATTATATCCAGCAAAATCTCCATCCAGACAAACTATAGGTTCGTCCGAATATGTCCAAAGTTTTGCTAGATGTTGGGATGAAAAGGCGGTTCCCATCGAAGCAACTGCCGTATTAAATCCATATTTACTCATTATAACGACGTCCATATATCCTTCGACGAGAATAAATGGCATAACTTTTGATATGCATTTAACTGCCGAGCTATAACCATACAAAGTTTCACGTTTTTGAAAGATTGTAGTCTCTGGAGAATTAATATACTTGGGCATAGCGTCTTTTCTGATCCCCCTTCCGCCAAAGGCTATTGGTTTCCCATTTTTATTAAAAACAGGGAACATTATCCTATCTCGGAAACGACAAATCAATTCCCCATCCTTTTCAATAAAAACGCCAGAATTTAAAATGTCGTCATGTGAAAATTTCGCTTCTTTCAAATAATTAAGTAGACTGTTATCTCTCGGGGCGTATCCAATAGAAAATTTATTAATGATTTCCTGCACAAGCCCCCGTTTCTTACAATACTCCATGGCGTCATTGCTCATTGCCAAGTTATCTTTAAAAAATTCCACAATTTTCAGTAGAATGCTTTGTTGCTTGTATATGCAATTATCGCTATATTGCATCTTTTCAGGAATTTTTATCCCGGAAATCTCTGACAAAATCTCTACAGCCTGCATGAACTGAATGCCATTTTTTCTTATTAGATATTCGATAATGTCTCCGGATGCACCACAACCAAAACAGTAAAAAGTACCTTTATCATCATTTACAAAAAAAGAACCAGTTTTTTCATTATGAAAAGGACAATGACCAACGAATTCTCTCCCCTTTTTCTGAAGAGTAACATCTCGCCTGACTATCTGGGATAGATTGACTCGTTCCTTCATCAAGCTCAAAACTGTGTTTAACTCAGAATATGCCATAAGCCAATCATTTATCTATGTTGTTAGCAAGTTATCAGAATAAATATGAAAAAACAAGTCAAGGCGCATTTGATAAAGATGGTTCAGAGAAGCTTAAAGAAATGATAAACAATATAAAAGAAGTTCCTGCGAATGGGATTTTTTAAATCAAAATCTCA